>NZ_JBFTRY010000203.1:0-5855 GCF_056399745.1 Dyella sp. 01N36 | reverse complement strand
GGACTGCTCTCTTACTCATGAATCGTAGGACCCATGTCTTCTCAACAAACAGCCCGCGCCTAGGTGAACTCCCGGGCGCGGGCTGCGTCAGATCGGCAGCGCCGACCGGCCAATATTACTTTTTCTCGTCCTTGACTTCAGTGAACTCGGCATCGACCACGTCGTCGTGGCCGGCCGGGCCGCCCTGCTGCTGACCGCCCGCGTGTGCGCCGGCATCCGCCTGGGCACCGCCCTGGGCCGCGGCGTACAGCGCCTGGGCGACCTGCTCGAGCTTCTCGATCTTCGAATCGATGGCCGACTTGTCGTCGCTGTCCTTGACCTTTTCCAGATCCGACAGCGCGCCTTCGATCGTGCTCAGCTGATCGGCCGGCACCTTGCCGCCGTGCTCTTTGAGCGCGCTGCGGGTGGCGTGGACCAGCTGGTCGGCCTTGTTGCGCGTGCCGACGAGTTCGTGGAACTTCTTGTCTTCTTCCTTGTTGGCCTCGGCGTCGGCCACCATGCGGTTGATCTCTTCCTCGGACAGGCCCGAACCGGCCTTGATCTCGATCTTCTGTTCCTTGCCGGTCTTCTTGTCCTTGGCCGAGACGTGCAGGATGCCGTTGGCGTCGATGTCGAASGWGACYTCGATCTGCGGCAKGCCGCGCGGTGCAGCGTCGATACCCTGCAGGTCGAACTTGCCCAGCGACTTGTTGGCGCTGGCGCGCTCGCGCTCACCCTGAAGCACGTGCACGGTCACCGCGGTCTGGTTGTCGTCGGCGGTGGAGAACACCTGCGAAGCCTTGGTCGGCACGGTGGTGTTCTTCTCGATCAGCTTGGTCATCACGCCGCCCATCGTCTCGATGCCGAGCGACAGCGGGGTGACGTCCAGCAGCAGCACGTCCTTGACGGTACCGCCGAGCACGCCGCCCTGGATCGCGGCGCCGACAGCGACGGCCTCGTCCGGGTTGACGTCCTTGCGCGGCTCCTTGCCGAAGAAGTCTTTCACCGACTCCTGCACCTTGGGCATGCGGGTCTGGCCACCGACGAGGATCACCTCGTTGATGTCGGACACGCGCAGGCCGGCGTCATTCAACGCGGTGCGGCACGGCTCGATGGTGCGSKTGAYCAGKTCYTCSACCAGCGMTTCSAGCTTGGCGCGGGTCAKCTTSAKGTTCARRTGCTTCGGACCGGAGGCRTCSGCCGTGATGTACGGCAGGTTSAYTTCGGTCTGGTGGCTGGAAGACAGCTCGATCTTGGCGCGCTCGGCGGCGTCCTTCAGGCGCTGCAGTGCGAGCGGATCCTTGCGCAGGTCCATGCCCTGGTCYTTCTTGAAYTCWYCGAYGAKGTAGTCGATGAYGCGCWKGTCGAAGTCTTCGCCRCCCAGGAAGGTGTCGCCATTGGTSGMCAGCACTTCGAACTGCTTCTCGCCGTCRACKTCGGCGATCTCGATGATSGASAYGTCGAASGTGCCGCCRCCSAGGTCRTACACGGCGATCTTGCGGTCGCCGCCCTTCTTGTCCAGRCCRWAGGCCAGYGCGGCSGCGGTCGGCTCGTTGATGATGCGCTTGACGTCCAGRCCSGCRATGCGGCCRGCGTCCTTGGTGGCCTGGCGCTGSSWGTCGTTGAAGTAGGCCGGCACCGTGATCACGGCTTCGGTCACCGGCTCGCCGAGATAGTCTTCGGCGGTCTTCTTCATCTTCATGAGGACCTTGGCCGAGATCTCCTGCGGAGCCATCTTGCGGCCATCAGCCGTTTCGACCCAGGCGTCGCCGTTTTCGTGCGCCACGATGCCGTAGGGCACGATGTGCAGGTCTTTCTGCACTTCCGCGTCGGTGAACTTGCGGCCGATCAGGCGCTTCACCGCGTAGAAGGTGTTCTTGGGGTTGGTCACGCTCTGGCGCTTGGCCGGCGCGCCCACCATGACTTCGTTGTCCTTGGTGAAAGCGACGATGGACGGCGTGGTGCGATCGCCTTCCGAGTTCTCGATGACCTTGGCGGTGGTGCCGTCCATCACGGCAACGCACGAGTTGGTCGTGCCCAGGTCGATACCGATGATTTTACCCATGTTGTTTACTCCCGAATTCTTTAAGCGACCCCTCGGCCGCAACTGTTTTGTCAGATGGGGTTTGCCGCGTGGCATCTCAATGCCGACAAGACCCCGGATGCCTTGCCACCGTTGCCGACAGGGGACGCCATTCAGGCGTCCTCGACCGCCGGCGCGGGCGTCATTCCTTGGCGACCGCCACCAACGCCGGGCGCAGCAGCCTGTCGTTCAACACGTAGCCCTTCTGCAGCACGTTGACGACCGTGTTGGGGGCCGCGCCCGGGGCCTCCACCATGCTCACCGCGTGATGCCGCTCCGGATCGAGCGGCTGACCCAGCGGATCGACCTGCACCAGGCCGTTGTTCTCGGCGATCTTCAGCAGCGACTTGAGCGTGAGTGCAATGCCCTCGCGCACGCTGGCGATATCACCGCCTTCCACCTGCAGACCGCGCTCCAGGCCGTCATAGACCGGCAGCAGCTCGTTGAGCAGCTTCTCGTTGGCGAAGCGGCGAGCCTGCTCCACGTCGCGATGCAGTCGGCGACGCTGGTTCTCGATTTCCGCCTTTTCGCGCAGCACGGTGTCGCGCAGCTCCACGTTGCTGGTTTCCAGTTCGGCGATACGCGACTTCAGCGCTTCCAGTTCGGCGCTGCCCGTCTCACCCTGCTGGCCTGGCGTCTCGTTGGACACCGTTGGGTCGTTGCTTTGCATGAATCACTCCAAGCCTTATCCGTGGCCGGTGCATCGCGCACCAACCGTCAAACACTTGCGGGTAAAACCCCGCCTCCCGAGCGGGTTATAAGGTCGTAGCGACGCGATTCAAGGCGTCGCTAAGCAATCCGGCCGTGGCTTGTACCACGGGAATCACCCGTTCATAGGCCATGCGGGTGGGTCCGATGACCCCCACCGCGCCCAGCACGCGACCCTGCGCACCATAGCTGGCCGTGACCACACTGCAACCATCCAATGCGGCAAAACCCGATTCTTCGCCGATAAACAGCCTCACGCCGGGGGCCTTGGCACACACTTCCATCAGCTGCAGCAGCTCGTTTTTCTGCTGGAAGGCCTCGAACAGCTCGCGCAGGCGCTCTAAGTTCGCTAGTTCCGAATAACCCATCAAGTTGGTCTGGCCGCTGACCAGCACGTCGTCGCTTTCGGTCTGGGGCGCGAACGAGGCCGCGGCCAGTTCCACCGCGCTGGACATCAGGCGGTTGAGTTCGCCGCTGGTCTCGCGCAACTCGCGCAGCAGATGGGCGCGGATATCGTCCAGGCGCAGGCCGGCGAACTGGGTATTGAGGTAGTTGGCGGCGTGCTCCAGCTCGCGCGCGTCCAGCGGCTTGGCCAGCTGCACAATGCGGTTCTGTACCTGGTTGTCCGAGAACACCAGGATCACCAGCACGCGGGCGTCCGGCAGGGCCACGAAATCGATGTGGCGCAACGGGAAATCCGCCTGGCGCGGCACGGTGACCACGCCGGCGAACTGCGTCATGGCCGAAAGAAGCGTCGACACATTGCCCAGCAGGTCGCGGGTGGTGGTGGGGCCCGGCGGCAGCTCGCGGCGCAGGCGGGCCATCTCGTCCTGAGGCAGCGGCTGCAGTTCGATCAGGCTGTCCACGAACAGGCGCAGGCCGCGCGGCGTCGGCACGCGGCCGGCCGAGGTATGCGGCGAGGCGACCAGGCCCGCCTCTTCCAGGTCGGCCATGATGTTGCGGATGGTGGCCGGGCTGACGTCCAGGCCGGACGAACGCGAAAGCGTGCGCGAGCCGACAGGCTCGCCATCGGCGAGGTACTGGGCGATCAATGTGCGCAAGAGGCGTCGTGCGCGGGCATCGAGAGGGGCGGCTGGCATGCTGTATCGCTTCGTGAGACACACAAGAAATAAGGTCTTGCGGGAAAGTTTGCAAGAAACGGGGATGAGGGATCGGTCGCGAGGGTGCAAAAACGGATGCCGGTGATCTGCCGGACGCCGAAGTGCGCGCCCCCACTACCCGCTCCCCGGCCCCATCCCCTTACAATCCCCCGACTTCACCAAGCCGCCACCCATGCTCACCTCGCTCTACGTTCGTCATTTTGCCGTCGTCGAAGAAGCCGAGATCGCCTTCGGCCCCGGCCTTACCGTGGTCAGCGGCGAGACGGGCGCCGGCAAATCCCTGCTGGTGGACGCGCTGATGCTGCTGGCCGGCGCGCGCGCCGACAGCGGCATGGTCCGTGCCGGCAGCGACCGCGCCGAACTCACCGCCGAGTTCGACCTGACGAACCTGCCCGAAGCCCGCGCCTGGCTGAGCCGGGAGGAACTGGACGACGAAGACAGCTGCCAGCTGCGCCGCGTGATCCGCGCCGAGGGCAGCTCGCGCGCCTGGATCAACGGCCGTCCGGCCAATGCCAGCCAGCTCGGCGAGCTGGCCACGCTGCTGGTGGAAATCCACGGCCAGCACGAGCACCAGGCCCTGCTCTCGCGCGCCCATCAGATGGAGCTGCTCGACGCTTATGCGGGCAATGAAGCCCTGGTGGCGCAGGTACGTGAGCTGGCGCAGCAATGGCGCGAGCTCGGCAACCGCATCCGCAAGCTCAGTGGCGGCGACGACCGCGAGCAACGCATCGAACTGCTCAGCCACGAACTGGGCGAACTGGAAAAGTGGGCGCTGCCGCCGGACGATCTGGCCGAGCTGGAAGCCAGCCACAAACGCCTGGCCAATGCCGGCCGCCTGGCCGAAGGCGCCGGCGGCGTGGTGGAACTGCTCGATGGCGAGAGCGAATTCGCACTGCGTCGTGCGCTCGGCCGCGCCCAGCTGGAAATGAGCAAGCTCGCCGCGCTGGACGATCGCCTGGCCCCGCTGCTGGAGCTGCTGGACAACGCCTCCATCCAGCTCAGCGAAGCGGCCGATGGCCTGGGCCGTTATGCGCTCGACGTCGATCTCGATCCCAACCGCTATGCGGAAGTGGATACGCATCTCACGCGTCTGCACGAACTGTCGCGCCGCCATCGCGTAACGGTGGCCGAGTTGCACGACAAGGCCGGCACGCTGCGCATCGAATTGAGCGAACTGGAAGGCGCCGGCGACGCGTTGGAAAAACTGGCCAAGCAGCGCACGCGCCTGCAGCAGCAATACGACGAACAAGCCGGCCAGCTCAGCCAGGCACGCCAGCAGGCTGCGGAACGCCTTGGCGGCGAAGTCAGCATCCTGATGGGCGAGCTGGGCATGAGCGGTGGTCGCCTGGTGGTGGAGCTGGAAGCGACCAACGAAGGTGATCCCGATGTGCAGGGCCGCGAACGTTGCGAACTGCTGGTCAGCGCCAACCCCGGCCAGCCGCCGCGCGCGCTGCGCAAGGTGGCCTCGGGCGGCGAGCTGGCGCGCATCAGCCTCGCCATCGAAGTGGCCACACTGGGCAAGGACACCGTCGGCACCATGGTGTTCGACGAAGTGGATACCGGCATCGGCGGCGCCGTCGCTGAAGTGGTGGGACAGAAGCTGCGCGCACTCGGCGCGCAACGCCAGGTGCTGTGCGTGACCCATCTGCCGCAGGTCGCTGCGCAAGGCCACGCGCATCTGCGCGTGAGCAAGGACAGCGATGGCGAGTCGACGCGTACGCGTATCGAGAAGCTCGATGCCAATGGTCGCCGCGATGAGCTGGCGCGCATGCTGGGCGGTGTGGAGATCACTCGCGAAACGCGGGCGCATGCGAAGCAGATGCTGGAGCGGGCGCAGGTTTAATCAGGTTGCGCGTACACCTGTGGGAGCGCACCCTGTGCGCGACTGCGGCACCGGGTCGTTAGCGYTCCGTAGGTTTGTCGCGCACAGGGCGCGCTCCCACAAAATCAACATGGGGCGCAGG
>NZ_JBFTRY010000202.1:0-5858 GCF_056399745.1 Dyella sp. 01N36 | reverse complement strand
CCTTCAAGGGCACCGGCTCGGTGTCCGCTCCGTTGGCCACCCACACCGTCGCCGTTGCCGGCGATATCTCCAGCGGCGGCGCCGTCGCTTGGACTTGCACGACTGGCACCATCAAGGGTCGCTACCTGCCGCAGGTCTGCACCTCCACCGCGGGCAACTAATATCCCGCGACAACCAGTGCGCTGGTTCGCTGTTCAGAGACCCCTCCCTCGGAGGGGTCTTTTTTATCTGCCATAGGCATGGCCAACCGGCCATGATGCGGGCACCGGCTAGATAAATGCGTCTCGCCTCCCGCCGCCAAACGACCACACACCGCACTGGCCACATGTCCTCGATCGCTCAACCTACAATCACACGCGCGTGGCTATGGCTAGTTGTCGTGCTGGCCGTTGGCGCAGCACTCTACTGGCCAGCGCTACGTGGGCCGTTTCTATTTGATGATTTCCCCAATCTTGGCGCGTTGACCAGCATCGACCACGTATCGAGCTGGCGCGACCTGGGTATCTATCTATCGCAACCGCGGGACTTTCCCGGGCGTCCGCTGGCGATGTTGAGTTTTCTGCTTCAGAAGCAGGACTGGCCTAACGCGCCGTTCCCGTTCAAGTTGGTGAACCTCGGGCTACACCTCGGCTGCGGCTACCTGGTGTTCTTGCTGACGAAACGCTTGTCGCAGTCCATCGTCCGGGAGGGGGGCGCGCCAATTCGTCCGGGCACTCATGAACTTGCCGCTCTCCTAGCCACGGCAGCGTGGCTGCTGAATCCCATGGCGCTATCTGGCGTGGTGCTGGTTGTCCAGCGCATGACAGTACTGATGGCTCTATTCACTCTGCTGGGCTTGCTCGCCTACCTGCGTGGCGTCTTGCGCGTGGATATGGCCGAGCTGCGTCGTGCAACCTGGATCGCGACTGGCCTAGGCCTCTGCACAGCGCTGAGCTTCCTATGCAAGGAAAACGGCATTCTCCTGCCCATTTACGCGCTGGCCCTGGATGCCACCGTGCTCCGCACGGCGGCGGGCAGACTGCCCCGTTCATTGCAATCGCTCCGACGCCTCTTGATATGGCCCGTCACGCTTTTTGTGCTGGGCTATCTGGTACGTGCGGGTTACAGCGCCTGGGGCCTGTCGGGCTCCCACGACTTCACGCTAGGCGAGCGCTTGCTCACCGAGCCGCGCGTACTGCTCAGTTATATCGGCAATACCTTCCTGCCGCGTTTCGGCGTCTACGGGCTCTATCACGACGACTTTGTCGTCTCCCATAGCCTGATGGCGCCGCTCAGCACAGCGCTTTGCATCACGCTGCTGGTCGCGGTTCTGGTGATCGGATTTGCCTCGATGAGACGCCGTCCGCTGCTAGCTCTGGCGATACTTTGGTACTTCGCCGGACAGCTGATCGAAAGCTCCACGGTGATGCTGGAACTGTATTTTGAACATCGCAACTACGTGCCATTGATCGGCGTAATGATGGCAATCGGCATCGGCATGACACGGCTTCACGTGGCCGCGCAACGCAAACTCGCTCAACTAGCCTACGGCACATGGCTGCTCGCCTGCTGCCTTGCCACCACCCTCAGCGCGCGCGTCTATGCATCGGAAAACGTGCTGGCTACCGCATGGGCCCAAGCGCAACCGGACTCCGCCCGCGCCCAGATCTATCTGGCAGACCGTCTGACGCAAAGCGGACACCTGGATCAAGCCATGAGCATTGTTTCCGCAACGCAGATGCGTCACCCAAAAAATGCCGGCCTGGCGGCCAACCGCATCTATCTGCTTTGCAAAATGGGCACCCTGGGCGCCAGCGACATCGACGAACTGGACCATGTGTTGCGCTCGGCCCCCTTTGACYGCGCCGCTTTTGAGAACATGGACACTTTGCGCGAATTGGCCGCGAGCCGGCAGTGCCCGGTCCTGGACGACGCCCGCTGGAACAACAGTGCCGATACCCTGCTGAGCAACGCCGCGTATCGCGACAACAACGTCTCCAACGGATTTCTCCACTACCAGAAGCATCTTTGGGCTGTGCAACATGGCGACCTGAATATGGCCATCAGTGAGCTGGATGCCGTCTATCGAGTCGACCCCGACGCCAATATCCCCCGGCTGCAGGCGAAATACCTGGTCAGTGCAGGGTTACGCACCCAGGCCATCGATGTGTTGCGCGAAACCGACACCCACCGGCTGCCCCTGCTGAGACGGCTACTGGTCAACGACAAGGCCATCAATGAGCAAGCCATCGTCGACATCCAGCATGTGAAATAAACGGCCAATGGCGCCGGCCTGGTTTCTGGTACATGGGTACTTCAAGGCTCCCAGATGCGGGACGATTGCCCCTCATCCATAATTGATGCACTACTGGGCATTCATTGCCCTCCAACGGATGAGCACGTGGTCAATCAAGCAATGTCACCCACTATCCGCTACCGCCAGCACGGCTATGTCCTTCTTGCCTTGGCTCTTCTGCTCACTGTGATCATCTACTGGCCAGGCCTCACAGGCGGCTGGCTGTTCGATGATTTTCCCAACATCGTCAACAATCACGCCGTACAGCCCAGCAAATTCGATTTCCGAACACTGGTCAACGCCGCACTATCGGCACCCGCCAGCGAATTCAAGAGACCGCTGGCATCGCTCAGTTTCGTCGCCAACTACGCGATGACTGGCATGAGCGCGTGGAGCTGGAAGGCCACCAACCTAGCCATTCATTTGCTAAATGGGGTGCTGGTATTTGCGCTGACGCGCATGTTGGTACTTCGGGCTGCGGCAACCATTCACCAGAGCTTCCTTGAACGCGCCAATCTCACCGCGGCCTGTGTTACCGGCGCGTGGATGATTCTGCCCATCAACCTCACCGCAGTCCTATACGTTGTCCAACGCGAGGAGAGTCTGGCAAACCTGTTCGTCTTGCTTGGCTTGATCGGCTATAGCGCGGGCAGGATATCGATGCTGGACCCGGCTGCCTTTGGCCGCCGGTGGCGAGGCTTCTTACTTTGTTGCCTCAGCCTCACCGTGCCGACCATCATCGGCCTGCTCGCAAAAGAGACGGCGGTGATGCTTCCCTTGTATGCGCTATGCGCCGAGTGGGCGCTGTTTGCACCAACAACCCGGGCAAACCACCCTGAAGAGCGCCAAGAGGCACAGAATCGCTACGACTGGCGCGTAGGAGCCCTATTCGCGGTGACGTTGCTGTTGCCGGCCGCAATTGGAGTTGCCTGGTTGCTGCCTGGCCTTCTCAACCCGGCCACGTGGGCGACGCGTGATTTCACACTTGGCACGCGCCTCCTGACGGAAGCACGCGTGGTCATGTCCTATTTGATATGGACGTTGGTTCCTACGCCGCAGGCACTGTCGTTCTATCACGACCAGTACCGCATCTCGACCGGTTTGCTTACACCATGGACGACGCTCGCCAGCATGCTGGCGCTCCTGGCACTGCTCGGGTTGGCCGCGCGCACGCGCGCACGTTTTCCTCTGGCCGCATTGGGCATCCTGTGGTTCCTCAGCGGCCACCTCCTGACCGGCACCATTCTTCCACTGGAACTGGTCTACGAACATCGAAACTACTTCGCCAGCTTCGGAGTCATGCTGGCCCTCGTCCCCGTACTGACCGCGCCAACCGCAAAAAAGCTACAAGGCTCCAACAACACGAAAGGTTCTCCAGCAACGCTACCGCTCGGCTTGCCACGCTATGTCTTGTTCGGCGGGTTGGTGCTCTGCTGGTTGACACTCACCTTTGTCACCGCGTTTGCCTGGGGCGACACCTTGAGACAAGCACGCGAATTTGCGTCACGTGCTCCTGACTCCCCTCGCGCCATGTATGAACTTGGTCGCACCTACATCATCTACTCGAACTATGACCCCGCCTCGCCGTATAGGAACTTGGCTTACGACGCTTTGGAGAAGGCCGCAGCCCTACCCGAATCGTCCATCCTTCCCCAGCAAGCGCTGATCTTCATGAATGCACGCATGCACGCTCCACTGGAGGACCGTTGGTGGGACAGCATGATTGCCAAACTCAAGGCAAGAAAGTCCACGGTTCAGGATGAAAGTTCGCTCGAAGAGTTGAGCTCCTGCCAAACCAACGGGGAATGCGACCTACCCAAGCAGCGCATGCTGGATGCCTATCTGGCCGCCCTGTCCCATCCCAATCCGAGTGCAAGGTTGCTGAACATGTACGGCATGTACGCCTGGGAAGTGTTGGCCGACCACAACCTTGCCGTGCTGATGCTGCAAGATGCCGTCAGCGCCAATCCAAAGGAACCGGCGTACCGCATCACCCTGGTTCGYATGCTGACCGATGCTGGGCGCCTTGATGAGGCCCAACAAGCATTGATCGGCCTTCAGACATTCAATCTTGCTGGCCACATGGATGAGGGTATTGCCACCCTAAATGCACGTATTGCGGCAAAGCAGAAGAGCGAAGTGCAGCACGCGCATAGCAACTGAGCTCTATATCGCCGCACAAGGTACGCCACGCTCCCCGTGCATCAAAAGCCGTATTATGTCCCCTCCTACGAATTGCAAATATCGCCAATGAAACGGGCTCTTATATCGGGAATCACTGGTCAGGACGGCGCCTATCTTGCCGAGCTTCTGCTCGCCAAGGGCTATGAGGTCCACGGAATCAAGCGCCGTGCGTCGTCATTCAACACTGATCGAATTGATCATCTTTACCAAGACCCGCACGACGAACATCGTCGGTTCTTTTTGCACTATGGCGATCTGACGGATGCGACCAACTTGATTCGCATCATTCAGCAGGTGCAACCCGACGAGATTTACAACCTCGGCGCTCAAAGCCACGTCCAAGTTTCCTTCGAGACCCCCGAATACACGGCGAATGCTGACGGGCTGGGCACGCTACGCATGCTGGAAGCCATACGCATCCTAGGGCTCGAGCAAAAGACCAGGTTCTATCAGGCGTCGACGTCCGAACTCTACGGCCTGGTTCAAGAAACGCCGCAGAGGGAATCGACCCCATTTCATCCGCGCTCACCCTATGGCGTAGCAAAACTCTACGCCTATTGGATCACGGTGAACTACCGTGAAGCGTATGGCATGTATGCCTGYAAYGGCATYCTGTTCAATCACGAGTCGCCATTGCGCGGGGAGACATTCGTTACTCGCAAGATCACCCGTGCGATCTCGCGCATCCATCTTGGCCTGCAAGAATGCCTCTATCTGGGTAACCTCGATGCCCGGCGCGACTGGGGGCATGCTCGAGACTATGTAGAAGCGCAATGGCTCATGCTTCAACAGGAGCAGGCTGAAGACTTCGTGATTGCCACGGGAGTTCAGCACTCGGTCCGCGAGTTTATTGACAAAGCAGCGGGCTCGGTCGGGATCCAGATTGACTGGGTCGGAAACGGCGCGAACGAGCGCGGCATCGTTTCGTCGGCGCCAGCCGATTCCGTCGTGCACCCGGGTCAACAGATCGTTGCCATCGACCCGCGCTATTTCCGTCCCGCAGAGGTCGACACGCTGCTCGGTGATCCAACAAAGTCCAGGCAAAAGCTGGGCTGGCAGCCGAAAATTGGGTTTGAGTCGCTTGTCCAAGAGATGATGCACGTGGACTTGGACCTCGCCAAGCGAGATCTTCTGGTCAAACATGCCGGGTTTGTATCGGCAGAACGTCATGAGTGAGGCAATCATGGACACTCACGCCAGAATCTACGTTGCTGGCCATCGCGGCCTGGTGGGCTCGGCGATCGTGCGGCACCTGCTGGCAGAGGGCGCGGACCATCTATTGCTGAGAACGCATGCTGAAGTCGATCTGACTCAGCAGGAACAAGTCGAGCGTTTTTTTGAGCGCGAAAAGCCCGAATACGTCTTCCTAGCTGCCGCCAAGGTGGGAGGCATTCATGCC
>NZ_JBFTRY010000201.1:0-5879 GCF_056399745.1 Dyella sp. 01N36 | reverse complement strand
GGCAATACGTCGAGCGCCAGCAGCTCGCGTAGCGTGGTGCGGGCATTGAGGTAGCGGCGACGGCTACGCAGGTCGTCATGGGTCAGCAGCACCTGGGCCACCGGACGCGTGCTGAGCGATTGCCACAACGCAATCATGGGCGCCTGGCCCAACGCGGCAAGCGCCTGGCGCGCCGCCAGATCACCGCCACTGGGCGCATGCGCCCGCAGCTGCGCCCGCCCCGCCGCCACCGCGCCGGACGACACCAGCACCACCTGACGGCCCGCCTCGCGGCTCGCCTGGATGAAATCCGCCAGCGTTGCGGCATAGGCCGCAGTGAGACCGCCGCCATCGGCTGCGAGCAGATTGCTGCCGACCTTCAACACGGCACGACGCCAGGAAGGCAGCGCC
This sequence comes from Dyella sp. 01N36, assembly GCF_056399745.1. Classification (NCBI taxonomy): domain Bacteria; kingdom Pseudomonadati; phylum Pseudomonadota; class Gammaproteobacteria; order Lysobacterales; family Rhodanobacteraceae; genus Dyella; species Dyella sp. 01N36. The sequence continues at coordinate 5,489 of NZ_JBFTRY010000201.1, read as the reverse complement.
TGCGGAGAAACCTGCGTGCGCTGCCCCTCGTTCATGGTTCGGCACTTCCCGTACTGTCGGTCTTCATGCCGCTCACCGTTTAGCCGTCCAGATGGCTGAGTCTAGCGCGCAATTCGTCCAGGCGCAGGTCGTTGCCGGAACCGGGCGACACGCGAGCGGCCAGGCTGCCCTCGGGCGTGCGCCCTGCACCTGCCGAGGCGGCGGCATCGGCCGCTGCCCGATAGGCGTCGCGGAACGGCACACCGGCGGCGGCCTGCTCGATCGCCACGTCGGTGGCGTACATGGCCGGCTCGATCGCGGCTCGCATGRCCGGCTCGTTCCACTCCATGCGGGCCAGCAGATCCGGCACCAGCTCCAAAGCGGCCAGGCCGTGACGGCAGCCATGGAACAGCGAGCCCTTGGAGAACTGCAGGTCGCGCTGGTAGCCCGACGGCAGCGAGAGCAGCTGCTCGATCTCGGTGCGCGCAGCAGCCACGCTGGCATAGCTGGCGCGCAACAGCTCGACGACATCCGGATTGCGCTTGTTCGGCATGATCGAGCTGCCGGTGGTGTATTCGGACGGCAGCTTGACGAAGTTGAACTCGGCGGTGGTGAACAGCGACAGGTCCCACGCCATGCGGCGCACATCCAGCAGCGCACCGGCAATCGCCTCAAGCACGGCCATCTCGAACTTGCCTCGCGAGAGCTGCGCATAGATCGGCGACACCTGCATGCGGGCAAAGCCCAGCGCCTGCGTGGTGTGTTCGCGATCCAGCTTCAAGTTGACGCCATAGCCCGCGGCGGTACCCAGCGGATTGGCATCGATCAGCAGCGCCGTCTGCTTCGCACGCAGCGCGTTGTCGATAAAACCCTCGGCAAAACCGGCAAACCACATGCCGGTGGACGACACCACCGCGCGCTGCAGATGCGTATAGCCCGGCAGCGGGACTGCCGGCTGCGCGGCACGATCGAGGCAGACTTGCGCAATGGCGCGGCAATGCTGCTCAAGCGCGGCCAGCTGTTCCTTCAGCCACAGGCGCGTGGCGACCAGGATCTGATCGTTGCGGCTGCGGCCGGTGTGTACGCGGCGGCCGGCATCGCCGAGGCGCTCGGTAAGGCGTGCCTCGATCGCCGAATGGCCATCCTCATAGCGATCGTCCAGCACGAACGACCCGGTACGGAAATCCTCAGCCAGAGCATCCAACTCACGCTTGAGCGCGGCAGCTTCGTCAGCGCTGACCACGCCGATATTGGCCAGACCTTCGACATGCGCCTTGCTGGCAGTGATGTCGTGCAGGAAAAACTCGCGGTCCAGCAGCACGTCGTCGCCGGCAAGAAACGCCATGATGCGGGCGTCGATCTTGATGTTGGATTTTTGCCAGAGGGGTTGGGTCATCGGGGAATCCTGCAATCGTTGTGTGACGCTATCTTTTGCACGTCCGGAGCAAGCCGGAATGACGATCAAGTGGTCGGAATCGCGGTGTACTCGTCCACGCCAATGGCGCGATTGATGTTCTGCATGGCCTGCGTCGCCGCACCTTTCAACAGGTTGTCCAGCGTCGCCACCACCACCACGCGCTTGCCGTCGTTGGACACCGCGAAACCGCCGATATCGACGTGATGTTTGTTGGCGATCTGGCTGACCCAGGGCGCCTCATCCACCACATGYACCAGCTTCTCGCCCTCATAGGCGCCGTTGAAGCGCTTGACGATGTCCTCACGTGCCACGGGACGCGCCAGGTAGAGGTTGGTGGTGACCGTCAGGCCACGGAAGTGCGGCGCCACATGCGGCATGAATTCCACCGGCACATTGAGATGGCGGCTCGCCTCCTTCTCGTGCATATGGCCGGTAAGCGAGTACGGCATCAGGTTGTCGCGCAGTTTTTCCGGATTGTTCTTGTCCGAGGGCGTGGTGCCCGCGCCGGAGTAGCCGGACACACCGAAACTCACTGGCGGCGCGGCGAGCAGGTCTTTCAACGGCGCAATGGAAAGCTGGATGGCGGTGGCATAGCAGCCCGGATTGCTGATGCGCTTCTCGCCACGCCACAACTGGCGGGTGAGTTCGGGCAGACCGTAGTACCACTTCTCGTTGAAACGATAGTCGGCCGAGAGGTCGACGATCAGCGTATCCGGCTTGGCCTTGTCGATCGCCTCGACATAAGGCGCCGCCTTGCCGTTGGGCAAGGCGAGCACCACCACGTCCGCCTGCTGCGCCGCCACGGCCTCGGCATCGAGGTTGGTGTAGCGCAACTCGCCGGTGTAGCCGTCCACATGATCGGCCACGCGCTGGCCATCCAGCTCGCGCGAAGAAACGAAGGCCAGCTCCAGCGACGGATGCGCCGCCACCAGGCGGATCAGTTCGGCGCCGGTGTGGCCGCGCGCGCCCACGATGCCAATGCGATGTCGAGTCGTGCTCATGATTCAATCCACCAGGGTCGGCAGGCGCTGCGCGCAATGGGCCACGCAGCGGGCGATCGTGTCGAAGTCGTCGAGGCCGTACCAGAACACTTTCCAGCTCGGCTGCTTGAGGCAGCCGTCCGATTCGGCGTAATAGAAATGGTTCACGCTGTTGCCGTGACGCGAGCGCCAGAACAGCTGCGGATTCTCCTCGCGCATCACCTGYCACACCGCGCGACCCAGGCCTTCGCCCTGCGCATCGTCGAGCACGGCGAACTTGTCCAGATACGGCAGACCCTCTTCCATGGTGAGTATCATCGCGGTGCGATAGTTTTCACTCACGTAGACACGGAAAGGCTTAGTGCGCTCGAAGTAATCGGGCACCAGGGTGCGGCCGAAGCTCGATTCGATCAGCTCGCGCATGCGACCCAGATCGATACCTTCCCACGACTCGAAACGCTTCACCTTTTCGCCGCGGCGGACCAGGGTGCCCGAACCCTTGTGGGTGAACAGTTCCTTGGCCAGCTCAGAGGGCTTGGTGATCGACACCGACGAGGTCAGCGGCAGATCATTCAACAGGTCGGCAATCTGTTCGATCTTCAGACGCATGCCGCCGTTGATCCACGGCTGCGACATCAGGTGCTCGAATTCCGTGCTCAGGTTGATCGAGTCGATGATCTTGCCCTGATCGTCCAGCAGACCGCCCGTGCCGGTGAGAAACACGATCTTGTACGGCTGCAGCACGCGCACCAGTTCGTTGGCGGCAAAGTCGGCGTTGACGTTGAGGATCTGGCCCTCTTCGGTTTCGCCCAGGCTGGCGATCACCGGAATCGAACCGGCACGCAGGCTCGCCTCGATCGGCGCCAGGTTGATCTGGCTGACCTTGCCGACCAGGCCATAGGTATCGCGGTCGATATAGCTGGCCGTGAACACGCCCGACGGCACCGAAGTGGCGCGCGTATCCATGGTCTGCAGGGCTTCGACCAGGCGCAGGTTCTGCTCCTGGAACACCTTGCGCACGATGGACAAGGCCTTGGGCGTGGTCACGCGCAAGCCGTTCACGGTGTGCTTCTCGATGCCCGCGGCCGACAGCTCTTCGTCCAGCTGCGGGCCGGCGCCGTGCAGCACGATCGGCGTCAGGCCTACCTGCTGCAGGAAGGTGAGCGACGAGGTAAGCGCGGGCAGATCATCGCGCAGCACCGCGCCGCCAACCTTCACCACGGCGAAGCGCTTGGCGTCCAACTGCGAGAAACGCTTGAGGTATTGCTGGATCTCCTTCGCGCTACCCATGCTCGAAAGCAGGCGAACGATGGTTTTCCTTGTGTGCTTGTGGGCTTCCACTTCGGTCTTAGCTCTTATCGATGATGCGGTAAATGGTGTCGGCGTAATGCTGCAATTGATCCAGCGCGACCCACTCGTCAGCGGTATGCGCCTGGGCGATGTCCCCTGGGCCGTACACAAAGCTGATGTAGCCGGCCGCGGAGAACAGCGCCGCTTCGGTCCAGAAGTCCACGGCATTGCCGATCGGGATATTCAGCTCATCGGCCAGATCGCGTGCGGCCAGGCGGCGTGCTTCGGCCGTGGCCGTGTCGCCTGCAGGCAACGAGTCGCCGCGAAACAGTTCCTGGAACTCCACCGGCTGCGGCTCCACCAGCGTGCGGAAGGTCTCCAGCAGCTGGTCAGGCGCCATGGTCGGCAACGGACGGAAGCCGAAACGCACATCGGCGGACGGCGCAATCATGTTGGCCTTGATGCCGCCGTCGACGCGACCGATGTTGAAGCGCAGACCCGTGAGGCCGCCAAAGCGCTCGTGCGCCTGCTTTTCCACGTAGTCGAGCGCAGCAGCACCCCAGCGCACCGCCTGGTGCACCGCGCTGTCGCTGGGCTTCTGCTCGCCCGAGGCGTGACCGGCACTGCCCTTGAAGCGCATTTGCACCGAATGGATGCCACGATGCGCGAGCACGGCTTCGCCCTTGGTCGGCTCGGCCACGATGATGGCGTCGTAAGCCGGCTTGTCCTTGAGGAAGCCGGCGATGCAACGCGGGTCGTTCGCTTCTTCATCGGTGGACAACAGCAAGGCCATATCGCCGCGGGTGACGTTCGCGACCGCAACGAGCGCAGCAGCAGCGCCCTTGATATCGCAAGCACCCAGCCCGATCGCCCGGTCTTCAGTCAAGCGCAGCTCATGCGGGCTCGCCGTCCAGTGCGGCGAATCGGGCACGGTATCGAGGTGCACGTTGAACAGCACCTTCGGCTTGCCGCGCACGGCGTAAAGCGTGACGGCGCCAGCGCCGTAGTCAGTCACGGATACGTCGAAGCCCGGCAGGTTTTCCCGCAGATAATCGAAAATGCCGCCCGTGCCGATCTCGCGCGGCGGGTTGCGCGTGTCGTAGCCGACCAGCGCGCGTAGATGTCGAAGAGTGTCGTCCAGTAGTGCGCTCATGCGATCCGTCTGGTGGTGTCTGGAATGTCACGACGAAACCGTCGCCCCGGCACATGCCGGGACGACGCGTCGCACGATCAGCTACGGTTGATTTCAGCCCACAGCGTGCTGCTCATGCCGAACAGCTTGATGAAGCCTTCGGCTTCCTCCACACCCCAATCCGCAGACTGCGCATAGGTGGCGCCCTTGGCGTTGAGGATGTGCGGCGAGCGCACTTCCACCGCCGTCACCTGAGCGCCGGAAGTTTCCAGCACCACTTCACCGTTGACTTGGCTCTGGCTGGACGAAAGGAACGCCTCCAGATCGGTCTTGATCGGATCGTGGAAGAAGCCTTCGTACACCACTTCCACCCACTTGCGCGCCACTTCCGGCTTGAAGCGGTTCTGCTGCTTGGTCAGCACGGCTTCTTCCAGTGCGCGGTGCGCGGCGAGCAGCGAGATCAGGCCCGGCGCTTCATACACGATGCGACCCTTCAGGCCGATGGTGGTGTCGCCGGTGTACATGCCGCGGCCCACGCCGTAGGGCGCGAACAGCTCGTTGAGCTTGGCCAGCAGCTTGTCGCCCGGCAGTTTCTGGCCATTGAGCGACACCGCCTCACCCTTTTCGAAACCAAGGGTGACGGTGAGCTTTTCAGACGGCCATTCGGCGCGCGGCTTGCACCAGCCACGGG
>NZ_JBFTRY010000200.1:0-5905 GCF_056399745.1 Dyella sp. 01N36 | reverse complement strand
CTATCCCGCCGACGACGATGCGCTGGCCTGGCTCGGTCGCGTGGGCGGCTTCGAGATCGCTGCGCTTTGCGGCGCGTATATCGGCGCGGCGCAGCGCGGCATCCCGGTGCTGGTCGATGGCTTCATCACCACGGCCGCGGCCCTGGCAGCCGTGCGCATCAATCCGTCCTGCCGTGAGTGGATGTTCTTCGCGCACCGTTCGCGCGAGCGCGGGCACGCGCGCCTGCTTTCGGTGCTCGAAGCCGATCCGTTGCTGGATCTTGGCCTGCGCCTGGGCGAGGGCAGCGGTGCTGCCGCGGCCGTGCCGCTGATGCGCCTGGCCTGCGATCTGCACGCGCGCATGGCCACCTTCGCGCAGGCGGGGGTGAGCAGCGCATGATCGGCAAGCACACCGGCATCGATTTGTTGCGCCATGGCGATACCGGGCAGCGCAGCTATCGCGGCCAACTCGACGACGCGCTCAGCCCGCTGGGCTGGAGTCAATTGCGTGCGGCGATTTTCGGACGCAGCTGGGATGCCATCGTCACGTCGCCGCTGCGTCGTTGCGCGGAGTTTGCGCAGGATCTGGCCTGTGCACGCCGCGTGCCGATGCGGGTCGATTCGCGTCTGGCCGAATACCACTTCGGCGATTGGCAGGGCGTACCCATCGAGACGCTGGCCCAGCAACAGGGCGATGCGCTGGCGCGCTTCTGGGCTGATCCCGTCGCGCATCCGCCGCCGGGCGGCGAGTCGTTCGCGGCCTTTCGCGATCGTCTTTGCTCGGCCTTGAACGAAGTCGCCGAAGCGGCGGAAACCCAGCGCGTGCTGGTGGTGACCCATGGCGGCGCGATCCGGCTGCTGCGTTGCGAGGCGGAAGCGCGCGACTTCGGCGAGATGGCGAACATCGACGTGCCGCACGCATCGCTGCATGTGCTGCCGTGGGCGGCGCCATCGAGCAAGCAGGACCAGGCCTGATGCGAGGGCTGTTCGCGGCCATCGGCTTTCTCACGCGCTTGCCGCTGCCGGCGCGCGCGTTCGATGGCGCGTCCTCGCCCTCGGCACAGCTGGCCTGGTATCCCGCCGTGGGCTTGTTGCTTGGCGCGTTGCTGTGGTGCCTGGGTTGGCTGTTGTCCGGCGCGTCGCCCTTGCTTGCGGCAGCGCTATTGCTGGTCGCGTGGGTGGCGCTCACGGGCGCACTGCACCTGGACGGCCTGGCCGACAGCGCGGACGCCTGGGTGGGCGGCCTGGGCGATCGCGAGCGCACGCTGACCATCATGAAAGACCCGCGCAGCGGCCCGATCGGCGTTACCGCGATCGTGCTGGTCTTGCTGTTGAAGTTCGCGGCGCTGGCCAGCGTCCCGCAGCCATCGGCGATGTTATGGGTGGCACCCTTGCTTGGCCGCTCCGTGCTCACCGCGGCGTTCATGACGACGCCCTACGTGCGCAGCGGCGGCCTGGGCAGCGGCCTGGTGGGTGAGTCGCGGGCGGTGTGCGCGGTGGCGCTGCTGCTCGCCGCGATCGTTGCATTGTTCGCCGGATGGCACGGGCTGCGGGCCGTCTTGGTGGCCGCCTTGGTTTTTGCCTGGTGGCGATGGACCTGCCTGCGCCGGCTTGGCGGCATGACCGGCGATACCTGCGGTGCGCTGACCGAATTCACGGAGGCGGCCGTACTGGTGGCGCTGGCGCTCTAGCGGTTTGCCTTGCCAGCACCTACAAATCGTTGAATTCCCGCCGTTCGCCTCGATAATGGACAGTTGTCGCCGTATGCGCCGGTGCGTGATCCCGGCACGGCGATCGATCCTTCGGAGTGTCCATGCCTATCTACGAATTTGAATGCGCCAGCTGCGGCCACCGTTTTGACCGCCTGCAAAAGATCGCCGATCCCGATCCGTCGGTGTGCCCGGCTTGCGACGTGGCCGAAGTGAAGCGACGCCTGAGCGCCCCGGGTTTCCGCCTGGCCGGCAGCGGCTGGTACGAGACCGACTTCAAGAAGGACGGCGACAAGAAGCGCAACCTGGCCGGCGACAGCGCCGCGCCTGCGGCCAGTGCGCCGAGCCCGCCCGCGCCCTCCAGCTCATCGAGCTCCTCCAGCGACAGCTGAGCGAGCCGGATGGCTGAACGGCGGATAGCCGGCCGGCAGGTTTCTACGAACAGTCGCAAGATATTCAATTCCGGTTGAAGATATTCCCACTAGCGTGACTAGCCGTCACAGAGGAGTGGGATTGATGTTCCGGATACGAACAGGCTTGATGGGTGTAGCGGCAGGTCTCATGGCAGGCCTGCTGTGGGTGGCGGCGCCGGCCGTACATGCGCAGGGTCGCGACCAGGTGCGTTGCGGCAGCGACGATGGCCGCTTCACGCGTTGCCAGGTGCCGTGGCGCGACGCCGAAATGATCCGCCAGGAATCGAACAGCCCGTGCATCCGCGGGCGGACCTGGGGCGTCGATCGCGGCGGCCTGTGGGTGGATCAGGGCTGCCGCGCCCAGTTCGTCGAAATGGGCGGTGGCGGTTACCGCCCGCCGGGTGGTGGTGGCTATTACCCGCCGCCGGGCTATCGGCCGCCGGACAACGGCGGCTGGCGCCCGGGTCCCGACTGGGATCGCGAGATCCGCCTGCAGTGCGAAAGCAACGACAAGCAGTACCACTTCTGCCAGGTGGACGTGGGTGGCCGCGGCAATGCCGTGCTGCTGCGCCAGCTGTCCGGTTCGCCCTGCGAGCAGGGCTACAGCTGGGGCTGGAACCGTGCCGGCGTGTGGGTTTCCAAGGGCTGCCGCGGCCTGTTCTCGGTGAATCGCCGCTGGTAATGGACTGAAACGTGGGCGCAGGCGCGGTTTTCCAACCCCGCCTGCTGCCCGCCGCCGGGCGGGTCGGTGTTAACATTCCGGGTCTTCTTGTCCACGCATCACGCCGCCCAGCGGCCCGGAGTTCCAAGCGCATGCGCACGCATTTTTGCGGCCTCATCGATGAGGCACTGGTCGGTCAGACCGTTTCCCTGTGTGGCTGGGTCAACACCCTGCGCCTGCAGAGCCACGTGGCTTTCGTCGACCTGCGCGACCACGAGGGCCTGGCCCAGGTGGTGATCGAGCGTGACAACGCCGCCGCGTTTGCCGTGGCCAACGAAATCGGCAACGAATATTGCCTGCGCGTCACCGGCACCATCCGCAAGCGCCTGTCGGTGAACGACAAGCTGCGCACCGGCACGGTGGAACTGGTGGCTGACCAGGTCGAGATTCTCAACGCCGCGAAGKACCTGCCGTTCGCGATGCACGAGAATCCCAACGAGGAGATGCGCCTGACGTATCGCTACCTCGACCTGCGCCGCCCGGACATGCAGCAGATGATGCGCCGTCGCATCAAGCTGGTGCAGTCGCTGCGCCGGTATCTGGATGCGGCCGGTTTCCAGGACATCGAGACGCCGATCCTGACCAAGGCCACGCCCGAAGGCGCGCGCGATTACCTGGTGCCCAGCCGCGTGCATCCGGGCCAGTTCTACGCGCTGCCGCAGTCGCCGCAGCTSTTCAAGCAGATCCTGATGATGGCCGGTTTCGACCGCTACTATCAGATCGCGCGCTGCTTCCGCGACGAAGACCTGCGCGCCGATCGCCAGCCCGAATTCACCCAGCTCGACCTTGAGTTCGCCTTCGTCGAAGAAAAAGACGTGCAGGACTTCGTGGAGGAACTGATCCGCCACGTGTTCAAGGAAGTGGTCAACGTCGAGCTCGACGCGTCGTTCCCGCGCATGACCTGGGCCGAAGCCATGCGTCGCTTCGGTTCGGACAAGCCGGACCTGCGCATCGCGCTCGAGCTGGTCGACATCGCCGACGCGGTGAAGCATGTGGAATTCAAGGTGTTTGCCGAGCCGGCCAATGCCGACAACGGTCGCGTGGCGGCGCTGCGCGTGCCGGGCGGCGCGACGTTCACCCGCAAGGAAATCGACCAGCTCACCGAATACGTGGCCAAGTACGGCGCGAAGGGCCTGGCCTGGCTGCGCGTGGATGATCTGTCCAAGGGTCGCGACGGCATCAACTCGCCGGTGGCCAAGTTCCTTGACGATCAGGCGCTGCAAGGCGTGCTCAAGCTCACCGGCGCCGAATCGGGCGACATGCTGTTCTTCGGCGCGGGCACGTGGAAGGCCGTCACCGACTTCATGGGCGCGCTGCGTCTGAAGGTCGGCAAGGACCGCGGCCTGGTCGAAAACAGCTGGAAGCCGCTGTGGGTCACCGACTTCCCGATGTTCGAATACGACGAGGAAGAAAAGCGCTTCGTCGCCCTGCATCATCCGTTCACCGCGCCMAAGGTGGACGACATCGCCGAACTGCGCGCGAATGCGTCCAACGCGGTGAGCCGCGGTTACGACATGGTGCTCAACGGCAACGAGATCGGCGGCGGTTCCATCCGTATCCATCGCCCGGACATGCAGAGCACGGTGTTCGACCTGCTCGGCATCACGCCGGAAGAGGCCGAGATGAAGTTCGGCTTCCTGCTCAAGGCGCTGAAATTCGGCGCGCCGCCGCACGGCGGCCTGGCCTTCGGCATCGACCGCATCGCCGCGTTGATGGCTGGCACCGAATCCATCCGCGACGTGATCGCCTTCCCCAAGACCACCAGCGCGCAGGATCTGATGACCGATGCGCCGTCGCTGGTGAGCGAGGCGCAGCTGAAGGAGCTGCATGTGAAGGTGGCTGCGGAAGCGAAGCCGGTCTGATTTTCTGCCGTCATTCCGGCTGGTGCCGGGATGACGAGCAAACTCCAGCGCGCACTGCGTCGCGACCCTGTCGCAACTTTTTGTGCACAATCGACTCTACACAATGACCGCGCTTCCAACGCGCGGCCATCTGCCCTGTCGTTGATGCATCACACCCTGGCGCCATGACCGATCACGTCATTCTCCTGCACGGCCTTTGGATGCGCGGTTTCGCGCTCTTGCTGCTGCATCGGCGCATGATGGAGGCGGGCTTTCGCGTTCATCGCTTCGACTATATGAGCGTGGCAGCGTCGCAGCCGCGCATTCTCAACAGCCTGCAGGCTCGCATCCATGAGCTTGGGCAGGACTCCCAGCGGGTACATCTGGTCGGACACAGCCTGGGCGGCCTGCTGGCGCTGCGCGCCTGCGCCGAAGTCGCGTTGCCGCCGGGCCGCGTGGTCTGTCTGGGGTCGCCGCTCAAGGGCAGCGCCGCCGCGCGTCGCTTCGCCGGCATGGGGCGCGGTGGCGAGGTCTTGCTCGGCCACAATCGCGAACTGCTGGAAAACGGCTTCGACCGCTGGCAGGGCGAGCGCGAGGTGGGTGTGATCGCCGGCAAGGTGTCGCTCGGCCTGGGCGCGATGATCGGACAGTTCGAGGGCGATAACGACGGCTGTGTGACGCTGGAAGAGACTTTCCTCCCAGGCATTGCCGACCATTGCGCCATCGAGACCAACCATACGGGGCTGCTGTTTTCCCAGGAAGCCGCGCGCCAGGTCACCCAGTTCCTCCAGCAGGGTCGTTTCGATCGCGCCGAGGCCTGACAGGGCGCACTCCCAGGCGCTTTCGCGTGCCGCTTGCCCGTACTACGCCGCGAAGCGATAGAATTCGCGCCTCGTCCGTTCACCAGATTTGCAGGAAGTGCCATGGGTAGAGGCCCGTCCATCGAAGGTCGCAAGAATGCCGAAGACGCCAAGCGCGCCAAGGTGTTCACCAAGCTGATCCGCGAAATCACCGTGGCAACACGCGCCGGCATCGCCGATCCATCCGCCAACCCGCGCCTGCGCGCGGCGGTGGACAAAGCTTTGTCGGCCAATATGACCAAGGACACCATCGAACGCGCGATCAAGCGCGGCTCGGGCGCCGACGGCGGCGCCGCGATGGAAGAGCTGCGCTATGAGGGCTATGGCCCGGCCGGCATCGCCCTGATCATCGACTGCTTCACCGACAACCCGACCCGCACCG
>NZ_JBFTRY010000199.1:0-6045 GCF_056399745.1 Dyella sp. 01N36 | reverse complement strand
CAACTCACTCACAGCTTCTCGCGCGAGCGGAATCAAACCCTCGCCGCCTTCCGCGACATAGGCCTTCAACTGTCGCCGCATGCTCGGATCCCAGAACCGCTTGAGGTGGTCGCGCACGCTGATCACCGCCGCCGCGTGATCGGGTTCGACGGTGAAATAGGTGGCGATGTCGTTCGCCATGGTGACGAGTCGTTCGATGCGCATCGTGCTTACTCTGACACCGGCGGCAGCAGGCGGCCGGGATGGCTGTAGATATTGTGGCTGCCGGGCCGCGCAAAACCCACCAGGGTGATGCCGGCGCTGCGCGCCAGTTCGACTGCGAGCGCGGTGGGTGCGGAGATGGCGGCAAGCATGGCGATGCCGGCGCTGGCGGCCTTGGTGACCATTTCGTAGCTGGCGCGACTGGTCACCACGGCAAAGCCTTCGTTGACGTCGATGCCCGCACGTGTGATCGCGCCGATCAGCTTGTCCAAGGCGTTGTGGCGACCAACGTCCTCGCGCACCAGCAGGATGCGGCCTGACGCGTCGGCCCAGGCGGCTCCGTGCACCGCACCCGTCGCGAGGTTCACCGGTTGGCGGCTCTTGAGTTCGTGCAGGGCGATTTCCAGCGCCTCGCGCGTCACGGTGGGGCCGTCGCCCACGGAGCCATCGTGGCGAACAGCATTCTCCAGATCCCGCGTACCGCAGATGCCGCAACCACTACGGCCGGGCAGCAGGCGTTCCTGCTCGCGGCCGAGGTGGGCGCCATGCGCATTGTCGGTGACCCGCATGGCCAGCTCGATGCCTTCCAGCAAGGCGTGCACTTCCAATTGCAGCAATTGCGCGGGCTCGCTGATCAGGCGTTCGGTGAGCGAGAAGCCCAGCGCGAAATCGTCCAGGTCGTGCGGCGTCGCCATCATCACGGCGAAGGTCGCGCCGTTGTAGTTCATGGCGATGGGTATTTCTTCGGCGACGAAATCCTCTTCGTGCGTCGCCTCGCCATTGCGCCAGCGGTCGACGGCACGCACGGCATAGCCGCGCATCGCTTCGTCTTCGTCAGCCATGGTCAAGCGGGCTTCGCCGATTGTTCGAGCAACGCTTCCTGCGCCTCGGTGAAGGCGCGATAGCGCTTCTGCCACTCGGACGGCTGGTTGACGCGGGTCACCTGCACYGCGGTSACCTTGTAYTCGGGRCAGTTKGTGGCCCAGTCCGAATTCTCGGTCGTGATCACGTTGGCGCCGGAGYCCGGGAAGTGGAAGGTGGTGTAGACCACGCCGGGCTGCATGCGCTCGGACACGACTGCGCGCAGCACCGTTTCACCGGCGCGGCTCACGATGCCGACCCAGTCGTTGTCGACGATGCCACGTTCCTCAGCATCATGCGGATGGATTTCGAGGCGGTCTTCGTCGTGCCACATCACGTTGGCGGTGCGGCGTGTCTGGGCGCCCACGTTGTACTGACTGAGGATGCGGCCGGTGGTGAGGATCAGCGGGTGCTCGGCGCTCACTTTCTCGGTGGTCGCCACGTATTCCGTCAGCATGAAGCGGCCTTTGCCGCGCACGAATTCATCGACATGCATCACCGGCGTGCCGTCGGGATGCTCGTCGTTGCACGGCCACTGGACGGAACCCAGCTTTTCGATCTTGTCGAAGCTGACCCCATGGAACGTCGGAGTCAGTTCTGCGATTTCGTCGAGGATCTGCGAGGCATGCGTGTAGTTCATCGGATAGCCCATGGCCTGCGCCAGCAACTGGGTGATTTCCCAGTCGGCGTAGCCGCCCTTGGGTTCCATCACCTTGCGCACCAGCGACATGCGCCGCTCGGCATTGGTGAAGGTGCCATCCTTTTCCAGGAACGAACTGCCGGGCAGGAAGACATGCGCGAACTTGGCCGTCTCGTTGAGGAACAAGTCCTGCACCACGATGCATTCCATCGAGGTCAGCGCAGCGGTGACGTGCTGGGTATCGGGATCGGACTGCGCGATATCCTCGCCTTCGATGTACAAGCCCTTGAAGCTGCCATCCATCGCGGCCTCGAACATATTGGGAATGCGCAGACCGGGCTCGCCCAGCAGCGGCACGCCCCAGGCCTGCTCGAAGGACTGGCGGACGGTGGTGTCGCTGACATGGCGATAGCCTGGGAATTCGTGCGGGAACGAGCCCATGTCGCAGGAGCCCTGCACGTTGTTCTGKCCRCGCAGCGGATTCACGCCCACGCCTTCGCGGCCGATATTGCCGGTGSMCATGGCGAGGTTCGCAATCGCCATCACCGAGGTCGAACCTTGTGCGTGTTCGGTSACGCCCAGGCCGTAATAGATSGCRSCGTTGCCGCCGGTGGCATAGAGGCGGGCAGCGCCGCGCGCCAAGTCTGCCGGCACGCCAGTGACGCTTTCCATGGCCTCGGGACTGTATTTTTCCTGCGACACGAACGCGCGCCACTTGGCGAACGCTTCGGGTTCGCATCGCTGTGCGACAAAGTCCTCGTCGACCAGGCCTTCGGTGACGATCACGTGGGCCAGCGTATCGAGCAGGGCCACATTGGTGCCCGGGCGCAGCCGCAGGTGATAGTCGGCCTTGATATGCGGCGTGCGCACCAGATCGATGCGGCGCGGATCGACCACGATCAACCTGGCCCCGGCACGCAGGCGCTGCTTCATCTGCGAGCCGAACACCGGGTGGGCATCCGTGGGGTTGGCRCCSATCACCAGCACGACGTCGGTGCTGCGGATGGAATCGAAATCCTGCGTGCCGGCCGATTCGCCGAGCGTGGCCTTGAGGCCGTAACCGGTGGGCGAATKGCAGACGCGCGCGCAGGTGTCCACGTTGTTGTTGCCGAAGCCGGCACGCACCAGCTTCTGCACCAGATAGGTTTCCTCATTGGTGCAACGCGAAGAGGTGATGCCGCCGATGCTGTGCTTACCGTAGGTCGCCTGCAGGCGCTTGAACTCGCTGGCGACGTGGCCGATCGCTACCTCCCAGCTCACCACGCGCCACGGGTCGGAGATCTTGGCGCGGATCATCGGCGTGGTGATGCGATCCGGATGCGTGGCATAGCCGATCGCGAAGCGGCCCTTCACGCAGGAGTGACCATGGTTCGCATGGCCGTCCATGTTTGGCACCATGCGCACGATGTCCTGACCTTTCATCTCCGCCCGGAAACTGCAGCCGACGCCGCAGTACGCGCAGGTGGTGATCACGCTGTGTTCGGCCTGGCCTTTGTCGATCAGCGATTTTTCCGACAGGGTCGCCGTGGGGCAGGCCTGTACGCAGGCGCCGCAGGAGACGCATTCCGAATCCAGGAAGCGGTTGTTCTGGCTGGCCGAAACCTTGGACTCAAAGCCGCGACCCTGGATGGTCAGCGCGAAGGTGCCTTGCACTTCGTCGCAGGCGCGCACGCAGCGTGAGCAGGCGATGCACTTGGATGGGTCGAACGTAAAATACGGGTTGGATTCGTCCTTGGCTGCAAACAAGGGATTGGCGGTGCCGTCTGTTTGCTTGGGCTTGACGTGATTGGCACCGTCGTAGCCGTAGCGCACWTCSCGCAGGCCCACCACGCCGGCCATGTCCTGCAGYTCGCAGTKGCCGTTGGYGGGGCAGGTSAGGCAGTCGAGCGGGTGATCGGAGATATASAGCTCCATCACGCCRCGGCGAATATCGGCAAGCTTCGGCGTCTGCGTGGCTACTTTCATGCCTTCGCTCACCGGCGTGGTGCACGAGGCGGGATAGCCCTTGCGGCCTTCGATTTCCACCAGGCACAGGCGGCACGAGCCGAACGCATCGAGCATCTCGGTGGCGCACAGCTTCGGGATGCTGATGCCGGCCTGCGCGGCAGCGCGCATTACCGAGGTGCCTTCGGGCACTTCGATGCGGCGGCCGTCGATGTCCAGCGACACCATGGTTTGCGATGTCGATTTGGGTGTGCCGAGATCGATTTCGACGATGGACAGCATAGGGTGACTCCAGGGGGCCTATTTCAATTTTTTGGCCGAGCGTTCATTTCCCTCGCCGTCATTCCGGCGCAGGCCGGAATCCAGTAGCGAGGGTGCGCGGTTATCGCAAAAGAGCACGGCTAGCTCTGTCGCGGCGACCGATCCGTGCCGCTCCTGGATTCCGGCCTGCGCCGGAATGACGGTGAGTGGGGCGCCAGAGTTTACGCAGGACATGGTGCAGTCTCTCAGTTCACCGGCTCCGCCGAGCCCGCGAAATCTTCGTGGAAATGGTCCAGCGCGCTCAGCACGGGGAAGGGCGCCATGCCGCCGAGCGCGCACAGCGAACCTGCCACCATGGTCTGGCAGAGGTCGCGCAGCAGCACTTCCTCGCGTTGGCGTCCGGCATTGTCGCTGGTGAGCAGTCGATCGATCACCTCGACGCCACGGGTGGAACCGATGCGGCATGGCGTGCACTTGCCGCAGGATTCGATCGCGCAGAACTCCATCGCGTAGCGCGCTTGCGCCGCCATGTTCACCGTATCGTCGAAGACCACCACGCCGCCGTGGCCGAGCATGCCGCCGATGGCGGCAAAGCCTTCGTAGTCGATCGGTGCATCGAGCTGTGATGCAGGTAGATAGGCGCCGAGCGGGCCACCGACCTGCACCGCGCGCACCGGTCGGCCGCTGGCGGTGCCGCCGCCGTAGCTTTCGATCAGTTCGCGCAGGCTAAGCCCGAAAGCACGCTCCACCAGTCCGGGCCGTTTGAGATTGCCGGCCAGCTGGATCGGTAGCGTGCCACGCGAGCGGCCGCTGCCGTAGTCGCGGTAGTAGGCAGCGCCCTTGTCGAGAATGATGGGTACGGAAGCAAACGTGACCACGTTGTTGATCACCGTGGGCTTGCCGAACAGTCCATGGATGGCCGGCAGCGGCGGCTTCACGCGCACCTGGCCGCGCTTGCCCTCCAGCGACTCCAGCATCGAGGTTTCTTCGCCGCAGATATACGCGCCGCCGCCAAGGCGCACTTCCAGATGGAAGGCCTTGCCGCTGCCGCGCACATTGTCGCCGAGATAGCCGTTTGCCTCGGCGGCAGCGATGGCTTCCTTCAGCGCATGGTGCGCATGCGGATACTCGACACGCAGATAGATGTAGCCGCGCGTGGCGCCCGCCGCGATGCCAGCGATGGTCATGCCTTCGATCAGCACGAACGGATCGCCTTCCATGATCATGCGGTCGGCATAGGTGCCCGAGTCGCCTTCATCCGCATTGCAGGCGACATATTTCTGCACGGCCTGAGCATCCAGGCAGGTCTTCCACTTGATGCCGGTGGGGAAGSCTGCGCCGCCACGGCCGCGCAGGCCTGAATCGGTCACGGTCTGCACAATCTCGGCGCCGCTCATGCGCAACGCCGCTTCCAGTCCGCGATAGCCGCCGTGCGCCATATAGTCGTCAAGGCTGCGCGGATCGACGATGCCGACGCGTGCGAAGGTGAGGCGCTGCTGGTTCTTCAGATAATCAATGGATTCGGTGAGGCCAAGCGCGAGTGCGTGCGCGCCGCCATGCAGAAAGTCGGCATCGAACAGTGCAGCGACGTCTTCGACCTGCACTGGACCGTAGGCGATGCGTCCTTCCGATGTCGCCACCTCGACCAGCGGTTCCAGCCAGAACAAACCACGCGAACCATTGCGCACGATTTGGACGTCAACGCCACGACGCTCGGCTTCAGAAGTGATGGCAACGGCCACGGCTTCAGCGCCCAGCGAAAGGGCACTGGCATCACGCGGCACAAAAACAGTGAAGCTCATGAAACCTCCGCAGCGAGCCACGCATCGAAACGTTCGGGCGTGACCCGACCCTTCAACTCGCCATCCACCATCATGGCCGGCGAGCACGCGCAGTTGCCTAGGCAGTAGACCGGCTCCAGCGTGTAGCGGCCGTCCTGGGTCGTCTCGTGAAAGTCTACGCCCAGGCGCTGTTTGACGTGTTTTTCCAGCGTGACGGCGCCCATCGCCTGGCACGACTCGGCACGGCACAGATAGATCACGTGCTCGCCCGCCGGCTGCTGCCGGAAGTAGTGATAAAAGCTGATGACGCCATGCACATCAGCCCGCGAGAGATTCATCTCGCGGGCGATGAGGGGC
>NZ_JBFTRY010000198.1:0-6053 GCF_056399745.1 Dyella sp. 01N36 | reverse complement strand
GCTGTACACCGCGTTCTACGGCGTAGACGGCCCGCGCCCCGAAGATGCGATGAAGGGCAAGCTCAATTTGCTGCTGGAAAAGCTGCAGGTCAACGAACATTGAGCAGGCAGGCGCGGGCTCGGGCCCGCGCCGCGTCTCCCGCCGGTTATCGCGGCTCGGTGATTTCCGTCTGCATCTCCACCTCGACCTCGGCTGCGCTGGTATGCGGCACGTGCGGCTGACTGGTCAGATGCCGGTACCAGCGCCAGGCAAGCCAGCCGGTAACGGTCAGCGCGCTGGCACCCAGCGCCAGATACACCATATGGCCCGATAGCAGCGGCGACAGCACGCCGGCGACCACCGCGCACATCAGCAGGCTGCCGAACGCCTGCACCGATGAAGCGCCGCCACGTCGATGCGGAAAGCGGTCCAGCAATAACAGCGTGAGCGTGGGAAACGCCAGCTGCACGCCGATGCCATGCAAGACCAGCGGCAGCATCGACCAGGGCAATACCGGCTCGGTGGTGACCAGCGCAATCAACAGATGCAGCGCGCACGCGAGCAACATCGAGCCGTAGCCGAGGTTGACCGTATACGCCGCGCTGCGGCGATGGGCGAGGCGTCCTGACATCCATGCGCCGGCCATCAGGCCCGCCACCGTCGGCAGGAACAGCCACGGGAAACCCTGCGCGGACAGATGCAGCAGGTCGCGAATGATGTGCGGCGCCGAGGATATGTACAAAAACAAACCGGCAAAATTCACCGAACAGGAAATCAGCAGCGGCCAGAACGGCCGGTCTTTGCCGAAATTGATGTAGCCACGCACCAGCGTGCCCGCGCGAAACGGCATGCGCGCCGCGACGGGATGAGTTTCATCGAGAAACAGCGCCAAAGCCGCCGCCAACACCAGGGTGAATCCCATCAGCACCCAGAAGATGCCGTGCCAGCCGTTGAGGAACAGCAACTGCGCGCCCACGATCGGCGCGATCACCGGGGCGATGCTGAAGATCATCATCACGCGCGACATCATCTGCTGCGCCGCCGGCCCTTCCAGGCTGTCGCGCACGATCGCGCGGCCCACCACCAGGCCGGCACCGGCACACGCGCCCTGCAGCGCACGACAGCTAAGCAGCATCACGTAGGAGGTCGACACCGCAGCGCCCGCGGAGGCCAGCGCATACACCAGCATGCCGACGACGATCACCGGCTTGCGCCCGATCGCATCGGAGATCGCGCCATGAAACAGGCTCATCACGGCATAGGTGATCAGGTACATGCTGATCATCTGCTGCAAGCCGGTGCTGTCCACGCCAAAGCGCGCGCCGATCAGCGGAAACGCCGGGAAGACGGCGTCGATCGAAAACGGGCCGATCATCGACAAGCCCGCCAGCAGCAACGGCAGGCTGCGCCGGACAGGGCGCGGGATGGGGGTCATGGGCGTGGCATGCTGGCGAGGAGCGATGAGTATAGCGGTGCCCTCTGCGCGGCTGAGCCATGACGTTCGAGGGATCATGGGCTAGGATAAATGGCACAGGGAGATGGCATGCCTCCCGCCCAGGCCATGTGCCGCGGCGAACCACCTTCGGGTTGATGATGCCTGCACCGCCGGATTTTCCGGGGCGCAGGCGCGTGCCTGTTTCCGGGGAGTCCTTCCGAAGTTCTTCAGAAGGAGACGACAACGTGGGCTTTACCGGTTTTCTCGCCGTC
Source organism: Dyella sp. 01N36 (assembly GCF_056399745.1). NCBI lineage: Bacteria > Pseudomonadati > Pseudomonadota > Gammaproteobacteria > Lysobacterales > Rhodanobacteraceae > Dyella > Dyella sp. 01N36. The sequence continues at coordinate 4,366 of NZ_JBFTRY010000198.1, read as the reverse complement.
GGCGTGGGAGGCGTGCTGGGTTGCTGGCTGCGCTGGATGCTCGGCGTCATGTTCAACCCGCTGTTCCCCACCGTGCCGCTCGGCACCCTGGCCGCCAACCTGGTCGGCGGCCTGCTGATGGGTGTGGTGCTGGGCGTGTTCGATCACTTCCAGACCCTGCCGCCCGAACTTCGCCTGTTCGTCGCCACCGGCTTCCTGGGTGGACTGACCACGTTTTCCACCTTCTCGGCCGAATCGACCACCCTGCTGCTGCGTGAGCAATACCTCTGGTTCGGTGGCCATCTGGCCCTGCACCTGGTCGGCTCGATCGCACTGACCGTGGCAGGTATCGCCATCACCCGCGCTGTATTGCGCTAGGAGGCCCCATGGAAACGACACAACAAGGCGTCCAGCTCAGTTTTTATACCCACACGCGGGCGCGCCACGACGGCAAACTGGTCTATGAGTGGTTGCTCGAGCACGCCCGCAGCCACGGCGTCGGCGGCGGTTCGGCGTTTCGCGCCATCTGCGGCTTCGGCAGGCACGGCGTGTTGCGCGAAGAACAGTTCTTCGAACTGACCGACGATCTCGCCATCAAAGTGGAATTCCTGCTCAGCGAGGCGCAATCGCAGGCGCTGCTGCAAACGGTTCGCGAAAGCGGYGTCGACGCAGTCTTTGCAATTGCTCCTGCAAGCTTTGGGATACTAGGCAGGACGCCGCACTCCCGCTGATCAGGCKGCGCCATCCTGCCCTTCTCGTCACCATGGCATACGAGGACCGCATGAGTCAGGATTCATTGAAGGTTCGCGCCGCCAGGTTGCTCGAACACGCCGGCATTCTTCTCGATGGTTCGCGCCCTACCGACATGCGGGTGCACGACGAACGGCTCTACGCACGCGTGTTTTCGCACGGATCGCTGGGCCTTGGCGAAAGCTATATGGACGGCTGGTGGGACAGCGAAGACCTGCCCGGCCTGTTCACCCGGGTACTCGGCGCGCAGCTGGACACCGAGCTGAAGTCGCTGGACACGCTGCTCGCGCATCTCAAGGCGCGTTTCGTCAACCTGCAGCGCGGCGACCATGCGTTCGATATTGGCCGCGTGCATTACGACCTGGGCAACGATTTGTTCCAGGCCATGCTCGGCAAGCGACTGGTGTATTCGTGCGGCTACTGGGCGCAGGCGAACAATCTCGATGATGCGCAGGAAGCCAAGCTCGACCTGATCTGCCGCAAGCTGCGCCTGCAACCCGGGCAGCGCGTGCTGGACATCGGCTGCGGCTGGGGCGAGGCGCTGAAATATGCGGCGGAACGCTACGGCGTACAGGGCGTGGGCGTCACCGTTTCCAAGGAACAGGCGGCATACGCGCGTGAGCTGTGCAAAGGCCTGCCGATCGATATCCGCCTGCAGGATTATCGCGAGATCAACGAACCGTTCGACGCGGTCTTTTCGATCGGCATGTTTGARCACGTGGGCGCGCTCAACTACCGCACCTATTTCGAGATCGCGCGACGCTGCCTGCACGACGACGGCCTGTTCGTGCTGCATTCCATCGGCAGCAACGGTTCGCCCAGCCGGCCGGACCCGTGGATCGAGAAATACATCTTCCCCAACTCGATGATCCCCGCCGCCAGCCAGGTGACCGAGGCGCTGCAGAATCTGTTCGTGGTGGAGGACTGGCACAACTTCGGCACCGACTACGACCTCACGTTGTCGGCGTGGCGGGCCAACTTCGATGCGGCGTGGCCGCAGCTGGCCGCCAACTACGACGATCGCTTCCGCCGCATGTGGCGCTTCTACCTGTCCGTCTCGGCCGCCGTGTTCCGCAGCCGCCGCGACCAGCTGTGGCAGCTCACCCTCAGCCCGCACGGCGTGCCTGGCGGATACCGTGTGCCGCGCTGAGAATGCTTGCAGCAAGCCACTTCGAGCACGATAGTGCGCATATCAGCGGGCCGGATGGTCATGGCCCGCTACGACACGTGGTCCGCTCCTGATTCGGGATTTCCCCTTGAAACTGTTTCGTCGATACGCGGCCGCCCTGGCCCTCAACCTGTTGCTCGTCACGGTCGCGGTGGCCCAGCCCGGCCTTTGGATGGCCAAGAACGAGCGCGCCACCGTCTACCTGTTCGGCACGGTGCACCTGCTGCCCTCGGACACCAACTGGCAGTCGCCCGCCTTGGACAAGGCATTGGACGAGAGCCAGCGCCTGAGCATCGAGATCGTCGACGACGATTCGGCCTCCATGCAGGCCCTGCTGATGCAGCACGGCGTCGACCTGAGCGAGCCGCTGTCCAGCAAGCTCGACCAGAAGGATCGGGGCGAACTCGAGAAGGCCGCCGAGGTGGCGAAGCTGCCCGGTGGGATCGCCGCGCTACAGCCCATGCGCCCCTGGCTGGCGGCGCTTACGCTCACGATGGCGCCGCTGATGCAGGCCGGGCTCGACGCGAACCAGGGCGTGGACAAGCTGCTCAAGGCGCGCATGCAGCAGGCCGGCAAACCCGTCGATGGGCTGGAAACGGCGGAAAAGCAGATCCGCATGCTGGCCGACCTGCCCGAGGCGATGCAGCTGGAATTCCTGCGCCAGTCCTTCAAGGACGTAGCCGACGGCCCGGGCAAGCTGCACGAGCTGATCGATGCCTGGCGCAATGGCGACACCGCCGCCATCGCCAGGATCGAGGACGAAGACCTGCGCAAGGACAGCCCGACGCTCTACCAGACGCTGATCGTCGAGCGTAACCAGGCCTGGGCCAAGACCATTGCCGAGCGCATGCAGCAGCCGGGGGTGAGTTTTGTGGCCGTGGGTGCCGGCCACCTGGCAGGGCCTGACAGCTTGCAGGAGCAGTTGCGCAAGCTGGGTGTGAAGACCACCCGTATCCAGAACTAAAAGCAGGCCCAGACCGCCTCTCCTGTGGGAGCGCACCCTGTGCGCGACTGCCACGCCCCACCCATCCTCAATGGTCGGCTTTCGCGCCCCAACCGCCCGGCTTCACCGCTCCGCCGCCTGTCGCGCACAGGGTGCGCTCCCACAGGGCTGGCGCCATCACCCCTCGCCGGCCGGTCCCCCTTTCTGGCACCATCGTCCGGTTAAGCGCGCCCTCTGCGCGCAGCCCAACGACGCAAACCCATGAATTTGCAAGCCAATTTCGAACAGATCCCGCTCAAGGAATACGCCGAGCGGGCTTACCTCGACTATTCCATGTACGTGGTGCTGGACCGCGCCCTGCCCTTCGTGGGCGACGGCCTCAAGCCGGTGCAGCGCCGCATCGTCTATGCCATGAGCGAGCTCGGCCTGGCCGCCTCCTCCAAGCCCAAGAAGTCGGCCCGCACCATCGGCGACGTGATCGGCAAGTTCCATCCGCACGGCGACACCTCGTGCTACGAGGCGATGGTGCTGATGGCGCAGCCGTTCTCGTACCGCTACCCGCTGGTGGACGGTCAGGGCAACTTCGGCTCGCCGGACGATCCGAAAAGCTTCGCCGCGATGCGCTACACCGAGTCGCGCTTGAGCCCGATCGCCGAGGCCCTGCTGGGCGAACTCGGCCAGGGCACGGTGGACTGGGTGCCCAACTTCGACGGCACGCTGGAAGAACCCAGCTGGCTGCCCTCGCGCGTGCCGCATGTGCTGCTCAACGGATCGATGGGCATCGCCGTGGGCATGGCCACCGATATTCCGCCGCACAACCTGCGCGAAGTGGTCAGCGCATGCATCCGCCTGCTGGATGACCCGGACGCCACCGTCGCCGACCTGTGCGAACACATCCAGGGTCCGGACTATCCGACCGAAGCGGAAATCATCACGCCGCGCAACGAGCTGCTGGCGATGTACCAGAACGGTGTCGGCTCGGTACGCGCCCGCGCCGTGTACCACATGGACGAGGGCAACATCGTCATCACCGCGCTGCCGCATCAGGTGAGCCCGTCCAAGATCCTCGAGCAGATCGCCGCGCAGATGCGCGCGAAGAAGCTGCCGATGGTCGAAGACCTGCGCGACGAATCCGATCATGAGAACCCGATCCGCCTGGTGGTGGTGCCGCGCTCCAACCGCATCGACGCCGCCGAGGTGATGCAGCACCTGTTCGCCACCACGGACATGGAGAAGAGCTTCCGCATCAACCTCAACATGATCGGCCTGGACGGCCGTCCGCAGGTGAAGGATCTCAAGCGGATCCTCAGCGAGTGGCTGCATTTCCGCACCGATACGGTGACCCGCCGCCTCAACCATCGCCTGGCCAAGGTGGAGCGTCGCCTGCACCTGTTGGAAGGTTTGCGCATCGCCTACCTCAACCTGGACGAAGTGATCCGCATCGTCCGCACCGAGGACGAGCCCAAGCCCGTGCTGATGGCGCGCTTCGGCCTCAGCGACGAACAGACTGACTACATCCTCGAGAC
>NZ_JBFTRY010000197.1:0-6069 GCF_056399745.1 Dyella sp. 01N36 | reverse complement strand
GATTTCCTGCGCTATTACTTCACCACCATGCTCAGCGACACGCCGGTGGACGTAGACCTTGACCTGAAGACCTTCGAGGAACGCGTCAACTCGCACCTGGTCGGCAAGTGGGTGAATATCGCCAGCCGCACCGCGGGCTTCGTGCACAAGTATTTCGACGGCCGTCTCGCCCCGGCCTTCAGCGCTGAAGAACAGGAGCTGTGGCGCGAACTGCTCTCGCTCTACGGCGACGTTCCCGCCTTGTACAACAGCGGCGAGTTTGCCGAAGTAGCGCGCCGCTTCGTGACCATGGCCGACATGGTCAATGGCTACATCGCCGCCAAGGCGCCGTGGGCCATGGCCAAGGACGAGTCGCGCCGCGACGAACTGCATCAGGTCTGCTCGTTTGCGCTGGCGGCGTTCCGCCTGCTCGCCGGCCTGCTGAAGCCGGTAGTGCCGGCCACGGTGGAAGCAGCCGAGCGTTTCCTCGCCGCCCCGATCAACGGCTTCGACGATGCACGCGCCGAACTGCACAACCACACCATCAACGCGTTCGAGCCGCTGCTCGGCCGCATCGATCCCAAGCAGGTCGAGGCCATGGTGGAAGCGTCCAAGGATTCGCTTGCACCTGCCGAAAGCAAACCTGCCCCCAAGAAAACCAAAGAACCCGCCAAGACCATGACTGAAGCCAGCACCGCACCGACCGCCGCACCCGAAGCCCCTGCCCTCATCGGCATCGACGATTTCGCCAAGCTCGACCTGCGCATCGGCAAGGTCACCGCCTGCGAATTCGTGGACGGTTCGGACAAGCTGCTGCGTTTCGAACTGGATGCCGGCCCGCTGGGCACGCGCCAGATCTTTTCGGGCATCCGCGCGGGCTACGGCGAGCCGGAAAAGCTGCTCGGCCGCAACGTGGTGTTCATCGCCAACCTGGCGCCGCGCAAGATGCGCTTCGGCGTGTCCGAGGGCATGATCCTGTCCGCCGGCGACGGCGGCAGCGACCTGTTCCTGCTCGACGCCGACCAGGGCGCCAAGCCCGGCGCTACCGTTCGCTGAGTGCCGCCCACCATCGACACAACGTGGGTGCTGATGCCAGGCATTGATGGCACGGGCAACATGTTTTCTTCGTTGACGTCGCACTGGTGCAGTAGGGAGCCTTATCTATCTATCGCCTATCCGGCCTCGCTGTCCGCGAGGCTGGAAGCTTACGTAGAGCACGTGGCTCAGCAGATCACATCGTTAGATCGCGTGGTGCTCGTCGCCGAATCTTTTTCCGGCCCGATTGCCATCCTGTTGGCAGCCAAACTGGGACCGCGGCTTGCCGGCCTCGTGCTGTGCGCGAGTTTTGCCACCACTCCCCACCCACTCGTTGGGCTTGCTCGCCGCTGTCCCGCTATGCTGATCGAACACGGCAAGCGCCAGGCTTTTCTTTTGCGCCGTTATTGCGTTGGCAGCAATGCCGAACCGGACCTCGTCCAGCGACTCTCCAACACACTGAGGGGAATCGATAGCGCGACGCTGGCGCAGCGTTTGGCTGCGCTAGAGCGTCTGGACGTCAGGGCATCCCTGCGAGAGCTGGTAGCGCCCATTCTTTTGTTGCAAGCGGGCCATGAGCGTCTGCTGAGTGGACCTGCCGTGAGGAACCTTGTGCTTGCCGCACCACAAGCCACCGTAGAGTCGATTGATGGGCCACACCTGCTCCTGGAGGCGAAGCCGAAGGCGTGCTTCCAGGCCATGGCCCGATGGAGCGCCGGCTACGACTTCGCCCTTGGCACCTTCGCCGCTTAAACTAACCCCATGACTTTGGCTACACCCTCCCTCGCCGACCGCATCGATGCCCTGCTGCCGCAGACGCAATGCGAGCAATGCGGTTACCACGGCTGCCGTCCGTATGCGGAGGCGATCGCCAGCGGTGAGGCGAAGATCAACCAGTGTCCGCCCGGCGGTGCCATCGGCATCGCCAGGCTCGCCGCGCTGCTCGATGTCCCCGTGCTCCCGCTCGATCCGGAACACGGCATCGAGAAGCCGCGTACGCTCGCCCGTATCGTCGAGGCCGATTGCATCGGCTGCACGAAATGCATCCAGGTGTGTCCGGTGGATGCGATCGTGGGCGCGTCCAAAGTGATGCACACCGTGATGATCGATGACTGCACCGGCTGCGAGCTGTGCGTACCGGCCTGCCCTGTGGATTGCATCGTGCTCGAACCGATGCCGCTGGCACAGGTCGACGACCCGGCTCACGCCGACGCATCGCGCGAGCATTTCCAGCGCCGCGAAGCGCGGCTGACACGCGAACGTCTGCACCGTGACAACGAGCTTGCTGCGCGCAAGGCCGAGGTGGCCGCCATGACCACGCCGACCAATCCCGTGCTCGCCGCGCTCGCGCGGGCCAAGGCCAAACAACAAGGAAAGACCTCGTGAAGAAGGCCGACATCGTCGAGCTGTTCACCCGTCTGCGCGAAGTCGATCCGCATCCCACCACCGAACTCCACTACACCACGCCGTTCGAACTGCTGGTGGCGGTGGTGCTGTCGGCGCAGGCGACCGACGTGGGCGTCAACAAGGCGACCAAGAAGCTGTACCCAGTGGCGAATACGCCGCAGGCGATCCTCGATCTGGGCGAGGAGAAGCTCAAGCAATACATCAGCACGATCGGCCTGTTCAACAGCAAGGCCAAACATGTGATGGCCTTGTGCAGGATCCTGGTCGAGCAATACGACGGCGAGGTGCCGCAGACGCGCGAAGCGCTGGAGGCGCTGCCCGGCGTCGGCCGCAAGACCGCCAACGTCGTGCTCAATACCGCCTTTGGCCACGCCACCATCGCGGTGGACACCCATATCTTTCGCGTCTCCAACCGCACCGGTCTCGCCCCGGGCAAAGACGTGCGCGCGGTGGAAGACAAACTCGAAAAAGTGGTGCCGCTGGAATTCAAGCAGGACGCTCACCACTGGTTGATCCTGCATGGACGCTACGTGTGCAAGGCGCGTAAACCCGATTGTCCACAATGCGTCATTCGCGATTTGTGCCGTTACAAGGACAAGACGAAGGCCTGACCACTTGCTTCGCTGAAAGGCCATGCGAGCAATCCACTTGATTGCTCACGCCTCATCAGTTACGCCGGTAACGACTTCGCTGCAGCGTCGCAGCGGTCAGGTACGCGCAAGCGCAATGCGATGTCGATGAGCGCGCCGATGACGATGCCGTGACGAATATAGGTCACTAGTCACGGCGCACGCTGTCGTCGTATCGACATCTTGTGTGCAAACCATCCGTTTCGTTGGCAACCACCATCGCGCTGCACGCACACGTTGATGTGCCCATGTCATCGACGCGACATCTCGCACGTCGATGCCTCCACGCCGTTCGTCACATGCAAGCGGCAAGGTCTTGCAGTCTTCAGTCATGCAGGCAAGAAATACCTGTGACTAGTGGCATAGAACATGTGGCGAGGGCCTTTAAACCTCATAAATTCCTCAGTGTTTCGTGCGAGTTCCTCAAGCATGAAACGCTGCATCGACCTAACGTTGAGCCTCCCCCGGAACTCCCCCCGTTAGGAGGCACCACCATGAAGCGCTTCATCCTCCCCGCTCTCGTGGCTGCACTAGGTTTTGCCAGCGTCGGCACTGCATACGCCTCGGTCGAAACCTATACTGTCAGTATGAATGGCTACGCCGTCATTGGTTTCGTTGGAAACACTCCGGCCGATTTCGCTCGCGCCCAACAGAAGGCGAATGGTTGGGAAACACAGCGTCACCTGATGTTGAAGCCGCAGTCGATCAAGGCTGTTGCCATCGACCAGTCGTCGGGCGTCGCCCTCAACCAGACTGAGCTGCGCGCAGCCATCGTGCAGGCCGCCCTGGCCAAGACGCCCTGAACGCACGTCATTCACACTTTTATCGGCGCCACCCCCATACGCGTCGAAACAGGAAGGAAAACGGCGAGCGAGCAGACTCGCCGTTTTCCTTTTTTGTCGTGCCTGATTGACGCCAGCCGTCTCACTTGCCACCGTGACGCCTGGGCAGGCTCAAAGCGGCCCGGGAAAAGATCCACAAAAGGTAGAGCACGGATCATGCGTCCAGGCGGCGGCCCGGACCGTGCCGCCGCCAAGTCCGTCACGGGTGCGAAGGCATGCATATTCTGCTGGTCGAAGACGATGCCGAGCTGGGCGGTGCGATCAGGCACGCGCTGGAACACCAGTCCTATGCGGTGACCTGGCTGCGCGACGGTCGCCAGGCCATGGAAGCGCTGCGTGGCGATCCCGTCGACCTGGTCCTGCTCGATCTGGGCCTGCCTGGCAAGGATGGCCTGGAAGTGCTCGCCGAGGCCCGGCGCTCCGGCGTGAAGACACCGGTGCTGGTGATGACCGCCCGCGACGCGCTCGAAATGCGAATCCGCGGCCTGGACCTGGGCGCTGACGACTACCTGGTGAAGCCTTTCCACCTGGGCGAGCTCGCTGCCCGCATCCGTTCTCTCACGCGCCGTACACAAGGCCTTGCCGACAACATGGTGGAAGTCGGCGGCCTGCGTCTCAATCTGGCCACGGCCGAAGTGGAGTTTCGCGGCGAGCGCGTCACCCTGACGCGCCGCGAGTTCGCCCTGCTCCGCGTGTTGATGGAGCGCGCCGGCCGTATCGTGCGTCGTGAGGCGCTGGAAAACTCAGTCTATGGGCTCGACACCGTGGTGGAACGCAACGCCATCGAAGTGCAGGTGCACTGGCTGCGCCGCAAGTTGAGCCCCGAGGTGATCCATACCGTGCGCGGCATCGGCTACATGATCCCCCGCGAGCCGCAATGATCACTCAGCCGATCAGCCTGCGCACCCGCCTGACCTGGCTGATCATCGCCGTGATGGTCGCCGTGCTGATACCGCTTGGCTGGATCAGCTATCGTCGCGAACTGCGCGAGATGAACGAGCTGCTTGACGGTCGTCTCGCCCAGGCTGGCCGCACGCTGGGCACGCTGATCGCGCACGGGCAACTGCCGCTGCACGAGGCGGACCTGCCATCCATCGCGCAGGGCACCACCAGCCATCGACATGGCGTGGTGGTGTCGGTACATCCGCACAACTACGAGCCCGAGGTCGGGTTTCAAGCTTACGATCCGCAGGGCGAGCTGATTGCCGCCACTTCGAATTTCGCCGACCTGCCGCCGCCGACCCGCGAAGAGCGCGGCTTTCGCGACATCCAGCGCGAAGGCAAGCAGTGGCGTACGTTCACCCTGCAGAATCGCGCTGACCTGGTGATCCGCATTGGTGAACAGTCCGACAACCGCGCGGACATTGCGCGCGGGCTGGTGATCGAGCACACGCTGCCGCTGCTGGTGGGACTGCCGTTGCTGGCGCTACTGGTGAGTCTCGCCGTCAAGCGCGGCCTGCGCCCCGTCGCCGTGCTCACCGAGATGCTGGATCGTCGCACTCCCGGCAGCCGAAAGCCGATGCCTGCCGATGTGGCGCCCGGCGAAATCAAGCCGCTGATCGTGGCGCTGAATCAGCAACTGGAACGGCTCGAAGACGCACTGGACCGTGAACACCGCTTCGCCACCGATGTCGCCCACGAACTGCGCRCGCCGCTGGCGGCGACCATGATCCATCTCGAAAGCGCCATGATCGCGGACGACCCCACTGAAGTGGAGTTCACCGTGCGCCACGCGCAGCAGAGCATGGCGCGGCTGGGGCGACGCATCGAACAGATCCTGGCGATGGCCCGGCTCGAAGCCGGCGCCGCCTCGCAACAGCGCACGCCGATGGACTTGATACGCATCGCCACCGAAGTGATCGAGGAGCTGGCGCCGCTGATCGCCGAAAAGGACATCTCGCTCAGCCTCACGCACGACGATGACATGGCTGTCGTGCTTGGCCACGAGGTGGCGCTCACCGCCATGTTTCGCAACCTGATCGAGAATGCCTTGCGCTATACGGAAACTGAAGGCCAGGTGGATGTTTCCGTGCGCCGGGATGGTGCGCAAGTGGTGATCGATATCTCCGACAACGGTCCGGGCATACCCGAGGATCGACGACAGGCGGTTTTTCAGCGATTCCATCGCGAAGTGGAAAGCGCGACGCGCGGTTATGGTCTGGGGCTGAGCATTGTGC
>NZ_JBFTRY010000196.1:0-6159 GCF_056399745.1 Dyella sp. 01N36 | reverse complement strand
ATCCAGATCGCCGCGCCGAACTGATGCAGGCCTTCCGCCACCAGCAATAGCGCGCTGTCTTGCAGGCGCGCATAGGCATGCGTGGTCATGGTCGCGGCACCAAGCTCGATCAGGCCAACCAGCATAAGCAGCCATCGCCCATACGCCTGCGTCAGCGTGGATGGCCTGAGGTTCAGCGCGATGACCAGCGCGCAAAGCATCTTGATGCTGGCCGCCACCGCGAACGATGCCTGCATGACATTGCCCAAGGGCAGTTCGACGGTGGACATCAGCACGGACACCTGCAGTGCTGTCGTCGCCAATTCACACAGCAGCAGCGCCCACGCGCTCCAGCGCGCCAGGCGAGCGACACGTTGTTCGAGCTGTTCGCCTTGCGCGAGTTGCGATGCCAGCGGATGCAGCAGAAAAACCAGGAACAGCAAACCACCAAGCATCATGGACTGGGCGACAACCACCAACCCATGCAGGATGATGCTCAGGTAGCCGAAGATATCGACGAGGAGAGCCACGGGATGTCCGTTGGTCAGCGCTGGTGCGCGGGTTCAGTGCGAAAGGCGGGCTGCCTCAGGGCGTTGCCGTCACGGAAAACGGCAGGTCGCCGCGCGTGATGTGGCCGTCCAGTGCCAGTGCCTGCCAGCGCACCACATACGCGCCAGCTTTCACCTCGGCCGCCGCTGCCAGTTCATTGGGCTTGCTGTCGTTGGCGATGATGGTGAGCGGCGTTTCGCTCTTGTCCGGTGCGATCAAGACCAGTCGCGAGCGCATCTGGTCGATCTTGCTGTTGTAGCTCAGCGTGAGCGCCACATGCCCTGCGGGCACATTGCCGTGCGCCTTGGGCGTACTGTCCACCAGGATGGCGTGGGCGCTTGCATTGACGCTCAACAGCAGGGCAAGTCCAGCGATGAGAAAACGACGGCTAGGCAACATGCATCGACTCCGGCGATGGGAAAACCAAGGTCATGGTTGGCTGAGGGGCTGCTTGCACTGCCCGACGGAGTAGAGCATCGCGGGCAGGAAGGCGAAGGTGGACAGCAACACCGCAAGCAGGCTCAGCAGCAGCACCGTACCCATGCTGGCCGTGCCCGGATGGCGGGCGATGGCGAGGCTGCCGAAGGCTGTGCCCGTGGTGAGCGCGGAGAACAGGATGGCACGTGCGGTGGGCGAGCCCAGGAACAGCTGCATGCCCTGGCGCCAGTTCATCACGAAGTACACGTTGAACGACACGCCCACGCCCAGCAGCAGCGGCAGCGCAATGATGTTGGCGAAGTTGATGGAGATGCCGCACAGCCGCGCCAGCAGCGCGGTGAGCAGGGCCGACATCAGCAGGGTGGCCAGCACCATGCCGGCGTCGCGCGCGCGGTGCAGCACCAGGATCAGCACGATGGCGATGGCCAGCGTGGCGTAAATCGCGGCTTCGCGGAATGCGATCAGAATGGTGTCGGCGGCCTTGATCGTGTCCACGGCGGAACCCGCCGCGTCCGGCGCGACCTGCTGCACCGCCTGCACAAAGCGACGCAGACCCAGGGTGCTCTGCGCCTTCGCGGTGGGCGTCACCTGCACGCGCACACGTCCGTCCGGGGCGAACCAGTCGCGCTTGAGTTCATCCGGCAGGCTCTGCATGGTGATGGGCGTGGCCGATAGCGAGTCGGCCAGCTGGTTGAGTGTGTAAGGCAGAAACTCGGTCAGCGCCTGATTGGCCGTTGCCATTTGCTGATCGCTGCCCTTGGCCAGGGCGGCGAGTGCCTTGCCGATGCGTCGCAGCGGCGAATTCGCCGGCAGTTTGTCGGCCACGCTGGCGATGCCTTCGCTGGTGTCCTTGGCCGACTGGCGCATCTCGTCGTAACTGGGCAGCGCGGTCTTCTCGCCGGGATTGAGCACGGCGTACATCAGGTCGGAGGCTTGCTGCAGCTGATCGAGCTTGTCCTGCTGGCCGGTTGGCACGAAGTCGACGCCGGACACCACTTGCGCCACCTCCGGCAACTTGCCCAGTCGCTCGCTCAGTGTCTTGGCAGCTGGCAGGTCCTTCACCAGGATGTCCATGGTGAAGGGGTTGGTGTTGGGATCTTCCATTAACGAGGTGAGCGTGCGCATCGCCTCGCTGCGCGCACTCTTGGTGTGCAGCGGATTGGCGTCGAACGGTATGGTGATGGCACACCAGGCGCCGATGGCGCCGAGCACGCCGAACGTCACCAGCACCGCCTTGCGGTTGCGTTGCAGCCAGCCATCGGCAGCGACGCCGCCGGGCAGCGCCACTTCCGCATGGGGCGAGCCCTTCGACAACAGGCGCAGCAGGGCGGGCAGCACCGTGAGCGTGCATAGCAGCGCCAGCAGCATGCCTACGCCGGCGATGATGCCGAGCTCGGCGACGCCGGTGAAATCGGTGGGCGCAAAGGCCAGAAAGCCGCAGGCCGTGGCGAGCGCCGCAAGACCCACCTGGCTGACCACGCGGTGAGCGGTTTCATGCAGCGAGTCGTCGAAGGTTCGATCGCTGTACTGGCGGGCATGCAGGCGCACGCCAAACTGGATGCCGAAATCCACGGCCAGGCCGACAAACAGCACCGCAAATGCCACTGACACCAGATTGAGGCGCCCCACCGCAAACGCGGCAAAGCCCAGCGTATAGATCAAGCCGACGATCAAGGTGATGATGACCGGCACGATCAAGCGCCAGGTGCCCAGCGCCAACACCAGCCAGAACACCAGCAACAGGCTGCTGCCGATGGCGATGGGGCCGGCGCGATCCGTCAGCGATGCAAACTCCTCGTCGGCCAAGGGCACCGAACCGGTGTAGTTGATGCGCACGCGCCCGGATTTCACTTCGGGCAACTCGTCGGCCAGGCGCAGCATGGCCTGCGTCGCTGCGTCGCCGGGTTCCAGTGCGGTGTGATCGAGCACCGGATGGATCAGGATGAACTCCTGCCCACCGCTGCTGCTCACCAGGTCCGGCGTCAACAGCGCCTGCCATGAGAGGGGTGCGTGCTTGCCGGCCAGCGCATCCTCCATGGTCTGCGCCACGTTGCCGAGCGCGGCGTCATAGGAAGAGAGATCGTTGGCGAGGCCCCGGCGCACACCTTCCACCATCAGGTCGATGCCGTTGAACAGGCCGCGCGCCGAGGTGTCCTTGGCCAGCGGTCCCAGCAGCGGCTGCGCCTGCAGCATGCTGTCCAGCGTGCTTTCCAGCTCGTCCTGCGGCAGCAGCAGGAGCCCTTCGCGATTGAAGAACGGGCTGATGCCCGGCGTCGAGGAGGAGTGGAAGTGTTGCTTGTCCGCCTGCAGCTTGGCATTGAGTGCTTGAGCCGCAATGCGTGCTTCTTCCGGCGTGGGTGCGCGCACCACCGCGGTGAGAGTGTCGCTGAATTGCGGGAACTGGCGTGCAAAGGCGCGGCTTTGCTGGCGCCACGCCAGCTTCTCCGAAAACAGATGATCCGCATCGGTATCGATGCTCAGATAGCGGGATGCGCCCCACAGGCTTAGTACGACCAATAGCGCCGACAACAGCAACACGATGAAGTGATGTCGACCGCTGCGGTCGACCATCCAGACCAGGCCTTTGTGGATCGCTCTGAACACGCCGTCGGACCTCCAGGCTTTGATGCCGCCGGCCGCACGTCGAGGCCAGGCCTGACATCCGAATACAGGGTGAGATTAACAGGGCTGGGGTACGTTACGTCCCAGTTCGATGCCGGCCACGTTGGCCGCCATGCGCAAGCTGCGCGTGGCTTTGCCCATGCGCGCGACCAGTCCGGGCAGTTCGGCGAACAGATGCGGGTGTCGCAGCAAGGTCGCTAGCAGGCGAGCCGGACGCGGCCGCCCCCAGGCGTCGATCGCAGCTTGCAGTTCGACCGGCAGGTTGTCGTCACGCTCGTCGACGATGGCTCGCAACACGACGAAGGGTATGCGGTACTCGCCGGCCACCGCGGCAATCGCTGCGCTTTCCATGTCGACGGCCAAGGCCTGGTGGCGTTCGCGCATCGCGCCTTTTTCCGCCACGCTGAGCAGCGGCACGGGTAGGCTCAGCAGTGTGCCTTCATCCACGCGGGGCAGCTGCGTGGCGGCAAGGCGGCGGATGATCGAGGCACGCCACGCGGCATCGGGCAGGTAATCATGGCTGCGCTCGTCGAGCACGCAGGACGGGCAGATCAACGTGCCGCTGCGCAAACCGGGGGCAAGACCACCGGCCACGCCGAACGACACCAGGGCCGTCGCGCCCGACGCGATCAAACCCAGGGCCGCCTGCCGCGCCGCATCCTGGCCCATGCCTGAGAGCCACAGCGCGCCGCCATGTTCCAGAGCCAGCGCGGTGCGCACACGCAGCCGTCGACGCGTGAGCGTGCGCGCCTCCGAAGCAAGCGCTGTCACGATACCCACCGAGCCCGGCATCACGGCGTCGGCGGTGAGTTCGCAAGCAGCTGGCGATAGCGGCTGAGTGCCCATAGCGGAAAATACGCGGTGTACCCGTGGTATTTGAGGAAAAAGACGCGTGGAAATCCCGGTGCATTGAAGCTGGGGTGATACCAGAGATCGGCCTCGGGCCCGCCCGGCGCCTGCTGCTGATCCAGCAGCCAGCGAATACCGCGATGCGCTGCCTCCGACGTGTGTTCGCCCGCCGCAAACAGCCCGAGCAAGGCCCAGGCCGTGCTGTGCGCCGTGCTTACGCCGCCGTTGCTGCCACGCAGTGCGGCATCGAAGTAGCTGTCGTTGGTTTCGCCCCAKCCGCCGTCGGCATGCTGCCTGGACAGCAACCAGGTGACCGACTGCCGTATCCATGGCTGCTGCATGTCCTGGCCTGCGAGCGCGAGGCCGGCCAGCACCGACCAGGTCCCGTAGATGTAATTGGTGCCCCAGCGCCCCCAGTACGAGCCATCCGGCAGGCGCGCAGCACGCAGGTAGGCGATGCAACGTTCGATGGCGGGCTTGTCCTGCGGGCGATTGAGGATGCCCAGCAAGGCCAGCACGCGTCCCGACACATCTTCGGTGGGCGGATCGAGCATGGCACCGTGATCGGCGAAGGGAATCTCGTTGATGTGATAGTGCGTGTTGTTGCGGTCGAACGAGGCGAAGCCGCCATTGTCCGACTGCATGCCGACCAGCCAGTCTGCCGCGCGCTCGATGCGATCGCGATACTGGCCTTCACGCGGCGTGCCGCGGACCGCCACATGCATCAGCGCGGCAATCACGGCCGTGTCGTCGAGGTCGGGAAAGTACGCGTTGGCGTACTGGAAAGCCCATCCGCCAGGCGCCAGATCGGGCGCCTGCACGGCCCAGTCGCCCTTGAGTTCCAGTTCCTGCAACGGCGCCAACCATGCCATGGCGCGGGTGACCGCCTCTTGCGTCGCATCATCCGGCGAAGCTCGCAGCAAGGCGATGGCTGACCAGCCGGTATCCCACACGGGCGACACGCAGGGCTGGCAATACGCCGTGCCGTCATCGCGCTGCACGATCAGTTTCTGCAGTGAACGCAAACAAGTGGCGCGGGCGGGATGGTCTTTCGCATAGCCCAGCAGATCCATCGCTTCGAGTGCGTTGACCATGGGCGGAAAGATCGCGCCAAGGCCATCTTCGCCATTGAGTCGGGCAACGAACCATTGCTCGGCCCGCTGCACCGCCCGGCGACGCAGGCTGCCGGGAATCAGTGGATCGCAGGCGCGACCCAGCTTGTCCAGCACCAGGAACACTTTGCTGATGAAGCCACCGCCCGTGGCGAAGTAGTGGCGTTCCTGCTCCGGCGGCGTCACGAACAGTTCTGCAATGCCGACCTGGCGCGGATTCTTGGCCTTCGCCTTCATTGTGCAAAGGATGAACAGCGGCACCATGGTGCTGCGCGCCCAGTACGACACCTTGTCCAGGTGGAACGGCGCCCAGCGGGGGAACAGCATGATTTCCACCGGCACGTACGGCGCGGCGCGCCAGGGCACCTGGCCGAACATGGCGAGCAGGATGCGCGTGAACACATTGCTTTTCGCTGCGCCACCCTTGGCGAGGATCGCCTCGCGCGCACGGCGCATATGCGGCGCGTCGGGTGAATCGCCTGCCGCCTTCAATGCGTAATACGACTTCACCGTGCACGACAGGTCGAGCGCACCGTCGTGGTAGAGCGGCCAGCCGCCGTGGGTATCCAGGCGCTGCTTGAGGCGGATGTAGCGCGCGAGCTTCTCCTGC
>NZ_JBFTRY010000195.1:0-6171 GCF_056399745.1 Dyella sp. 01N36 | reverse complement strand
GATGCACCCAACAATCCCACCCTCAGTCTCGCAATGGCCAATAAAGCCTTTCCATTTTCTGAAACCCCTAATGCCAATTACTACCTTTGACAGGTATGCAATTGCATTTGCTTTCGCTTATTTTGCCGAAATAGCAAAAAGAGACAGGGGGTCTCATGAAACGTCTATTCCTGGCTGCAGCAGCGGCCAGTTTGGCTGTTGCCTGCTCGGTCCCGCGGCAAGCCAAAGAGGGCGGCGCTCTGCCCGGTCAACATGTCGATCCGACCCAGCGCGTGCTCGTCCTCGCCATCAAGGATGGGCAAGAACAGGGCGAGCCAGTAGCGGCCGGCAGCGGGCAAGGCTTGGTTGACGCACTGCGTCGCTCACTAGCTGCCCATCAAGTGCCTCTATCGGTAACTCCAGATATGACGCTTGAGCATGGTTTTGCAGACGCGGAGCGAGGTGGGTTCACCTACGTGCTCAAAGGAACCATAACCCACTGGGAAGACAACGCCACGGCGTGGTCGGGCAAGGGCGACAAGCTCAACATTTCCACAGAACTCTATGACGTGCGCAGCAGGACATTGGTCGCGGCTGCGACGGACAAGCGCACAGCCACGGGCTTTACGATGGTGTCCGGAACACCTGATCGCTTCATGGATGAGGTGGCGAATGGTGCGCTCAGCCAAATCTATGGCTGGCCGACAAAGAACTAAGAGGGCCGATGGCCTGAGAGAACAAAGTCGGGTGCAGTTTTAAGCGGGTCGGTAGCGCGGCCGACCCTGCCAGAATTGTCCTCGGCACTTCTCCGACAACCCAGAGATCGGGTCAGATCCGGTCGCGAGCTCGAGGGGGTTTCCAATGAATCAGACGACCAGCGCGAAGCGTCTTGCGGTTGCGCTCAGTATTGCGGCCTTATGCCTCGTTCCGATACTTGGACTGGCTTGCGAGAGCGGGCACTGGGTCAAGTCGGTACAGGCTGACGGGAAGATTGTGATCCTCGAAGGCGGGAGCGTCTGGGAGATCGACGATAGCGACGTGGCCGATACCGCAACGTGGGTCCCAATGTCTGAAATCGTCGTTTGCGATGACAAGCTCATAAACACAGACGACGACGAAACGGTTGAAGCCACTCGCATTCGGTGACTCTAGGCGCTTACAGCGCTCCGTGTCAGTGAATGCTTGGCAGCTTCGTCGGTGATCGCCCGAATGCGGCGCATCGCCATGCTGGCCGATGCGCCGTAACGGTGATCATCGGAGGCGTGTGGTGTTCACTCGAGACTCGTCACCGAGCAGGCGGGCGTACTGCTGGAGACAGTAGATCGCCGTGCCCAGGCTGGCCGTGACGGCCACGGGAAGGGGCCATGGCAGCGGTCTGCCGGGGAATCCCCGCGCCTGCGCGTGGCGGCACTGCTCGCTGTCGACACGCAGGCGCGTGAGGGCGAGTACGGCCAGCGCGATGTCACCGCGAGTGCTATGGCGCAGGGTTTCGGGCCATGCCACAGACGTGGATGACGGGACGTGAGGCGGAGGAGTGAGGGTGTCGTCAGGGGGAACGGACGAGCGAATGCGTACCGTATGATCGCGGATAGCCATGATCAACTCCGATTAGTTGGTGATGGTTAGCGGGTCGTGGGTGTTAGACGCACTCACGGCCCGCGCCTCATGACCTGGTGGTCATGGTCACTCGCGAGGCCGTGCAATACGACAGCGCGAATGACTGACTGACCCTAACAAGCAGGGTTGGTAACGTCTGTCAGGGATCAGCGACATGCGTGTCCACCTGCGCGAGGCGGTGCGTGACGGCGTCAGGGCAACCGAATGTCAGCAGCATTCTTTTGGAGCACCTGAAGGTAGTGCGCGCGCTAGAAAACTTGCACGCTAGCGCATGAAATTGGGCCCACACCTTCTCACCAGGTCAAATTTCGGCGCGAAGGTCACTCCGAGACTTGGTGCCCTCTTGTTGGCGGCATTAACGTTGAAATATATCGCATATCGGGATACGATATACCATGATCAAGACCTTTGCGGACAAAGACACGGAGGCCCTGTTTGGCCGCTTAAGGATGCGCCGCTGGGTCAACATCGAAGCCGCCGCCCGAATCAAGCTCAACATGGTCAATGCGGCGACCACGCTGGAAGATCTCCGCTCGCCTCCCGGTAACCGACTCGAAGCACTGAAGGACGACCGCAARGGACAGCACAGCATCCGTGTCAATGCTCAATACCGCGTGTGTTTCAGCTGGAAGGATGGCGACGCTTACGACGTAGAAATATGTGACTACCACTAGGCAGAAGTCCATTCGCTTAAATCAGAGTATCGCGCTCGCACCAGAATAAGGCCGGAGTGAAAACCATGACCACCAAGAAAAAACTTCCTCCCATCCATCCCGGGGAGATCCTGCGCGGGGAATTTATGGAGCCGCTCGAACTCTCGGCGAATGCGCTGGC
Organism: Dyella sp. 01N36; assembly: GCF_056399745.1. Classification (NCBI taxonomy): domain Bacteria; kingdom Pseudomonadati; phylum Pseudomonadota; class Gammaproteobacteria; order Lysobacterales; family Rhodanobacteraceae; genus Dyella; species Dyella sp. 01N36. The sequence continues at coordinate 3,741 of NZ_JBFTRY010000195.1, read as the reverse complement.
GCGCGAGCTTGGGGTGACGCCTACCCGGGTAAATGAGATTGCCAACTGCAAGCGGAACATTACGGCAGATACGGCGTTGCGCCTTGGTCGTTACTTCGGCACGTCGGCTGCGTTCTGGATGAATTTGCAGCAGCAGTTCGACATTGAAACGGCTGAGGATCAGTTGGGTGATGCGCTAGCCCATATCCATCCGCGCGCGGCCTGATCCGGTTGGTGTCCCAATCCCGGAACAGGAGACGGAAGCAGTCAAATCATCCCTCCGTTTTCTTGGCTCAGTACGCCCCGTTTCCCGGTGAAGCTTTGGCACCCAGGCACGCAACCTCAGTGCGGTAGCGGAGGTTGATCCACAGGGTCTCTCGTTGCGTGGTATTCAGTCGTCAGCCACATCAAGCCTATGCTGGTGTTTTGCAGCGACAAGGACCACGTCTGGGTCCAGCCTCCGTTCGTGATGCTGACGATGGCCGAGTCACCAACCCTGTAGCCGCTCGTCCCCGGTGTCCAGGGAGGGGGTGGCATGATCGGCGCGCCCATGGCGGCGACGCTGCCTTTGGTGGTGACCTGATGCACGACCTGGACGTGGATGCTGGCACCGAGGCTGTCGCTCGAGAGATTTGCCGGAGAGCCAACGCGATCGCCGGTGCGAGTTATGGCCTCAGTAAGCCATGCGCGGATCTGGTCGTATTCGGGCGATCCACGCGGAACATCGAACGTGTTGACGACTTTTCCATTTGAGACGACGTTGGAACTTGCAGGCGTGACCTGGGCTTTTACTGCAGTGATCGTTCCAAGGCAGGCTAAGCCTATAAGAATGACCTTCCTCAATTTCATCAAGCGTTCTCCTTGTCCAATGGTTGAGAGCACGCCCGAGGTATCGCCGTGACATCGCCAGCTGTGTTTGAACAACCAGAAACGAAACGGTACGGGCCCGCGGATTCATCGCGATGCTCGGGGGGACTTGGATGGCGAACGTCGAAAGGATGAAGCGAGGCACCTCGAGCGATCGGACAATCAATCGCTGTTGGGCTCGTGGTCAATCACAACCTTCGATTCTCTGCGTAGGTCGTACGATCGATCGGTGTAAGTGGTCGGCGCTACTTATTTATGTTGATACGCCAACCGACGATTTCGGGGCTCGAGAAATGGTGCCAGGGACCATTTGTCACCCATTCTTTTGGGCCGGCACTCTCGCCCCAAGCCACCAGCCCAGCGCCATGCTGCCCACAAGCACAAGCACCGACGCGTAGCCGCCACTCAACGACGCCAACGCAGGCCCCGGGCAGTAACCGGCGATGCCCCAGCCCATGCCAAACAGCAGCGCGCCAATGACCAGGCGTTTGTCGAAGCGTGTTGCATCAGGCACGTGGAATGCATCGTCGAACCAGGGCCTCGGACCGCTCCACACCCAGCGGTAACCAATGGCCGTTGTAAGCACGGCGCCCAACATCACAAACAGAAGACGGGGATTCCAGACGCCGGCGATGTCCAGGAATCCAAGCACGACGGCAGGGGAGGTCATGCCTCCCAGGCTGAGACCCAGGCCGAACAGCAGGCCGGCCAGCAACGCGATGCCAAGCTTCATGCGCCCAGGCCTCCCAGCAGATGTCGTATGACGAAGACGGTTGCCATGCCGGCGGCCACGAAAAGCGCCGTGGCCAGCAACGAACGTCGTGACAGTCGGGCGACGCCGCACACGCCATGACCGCTGGTGCAGCCACTGCCAAGCCGGGTGCCCAAGCCAACCAGCAAGCCCGCTGTCGCCATCCAGGGCCACGAGACCACGGGCGCGCCGATGGCGCTCTCGCCTTTCCACAGAAATAACAGCCAGGGCGCCGCAATGAGGCCGATCAGGAAAACGATGCGCCAGCCCCGATCCCGCGCGCCGGTCAGCAGGCTGCTGGCGATGCCACTGATGCCGGCAATGCGACCCATCGACGCCATCAGCAAGACCGCGGCAAGCCCGATCATGACGCCGCCAATCAACGAAGAGATCCAGGGGTGCATATCGGCACCGATCTTGGTGATTGCGATGGATCGAATATAGGCCCCGAGGGTTTCGGAATGCTAGTCGTCGACGTTTGGCTGGAAGGGCGAGTCAGGCTCTCTTCTCAACCAACGCCAATGGGACCCGACTCGGTTCGCAGGGTAGGGCGGCTTCCACGCCAAGAAGTGCACGCCGCCCCTGTTTCGCGAAGCAGCTCCATCAAGGTGAAGCGTCGGCCTTGGCCGTCTCACCACCACACCCAGCTGCAGGTGTCGTCTCGTCCGGCTTCACCGGCACCGACATCAGCGTGCCCCGCAACGTGCGCAGCAACATGCGGCCGCACTCTTGGGCAAGCGGTTGGCCGCGCTCCATGCGCTCTTCATGGCCTTCCATATACCTGACCGTCTCATACGGTTGCTGGCTTTTTGCTTTGGAGGCATCGGCAATGGCGATGTCCAGGGATGTCGCGAGCAGTTCGGCGCTTGCTTCGATGAGCGGGTCGCCCTGGTTCTGCATCCAATAGGACTGTATGTCCTGTTCCGGCCTGGCGGTGGCTATGACGCGAATGGTGTTGATGTATGACGCCTTCTTGCGTTCGTTTGGCGCGAAGATTTCCACCACGTCGTCCAGGACCAGCGTGGTCTGGTCCTGCGTCATCGCGTACTCCGGCGTGACGCGCACCCACCAGCCCTGGTGGTTGTCTTGTTCTTCGCGCACGGCCTCTCTGCCGGCGCCGACGGTGGCGAGCGACGCGCTGCGCCCCAGCAACGTGCCGGTGAGGAAGTTCTGCAGAACGGGCTGGTACGGATCGAGCACCTTGTCGGCGTCTTGCTGAATTTTTGTCTTCTTGGAGTTGCGGCTCGACTTTTCGATGGCGGCGTGGGTCAACACGGCCGCGAGCAGACCCACCGCGCTGGGCGCGGGATACAACATGGCGCCGGCGGACGTGCCGGAACGATCGAAGTTGGCGACGCCGCTGAAGGACACCCTGGTATCCACCGGCACATCAAGCGACCAGTGCAGTTCAGCGGCTGCCGGAACATTGGCAACCGGCTTCTCGGTCGCCACCGAGGTGCGTGCAAACGTGCAGGATGCAATGGCTAGCATGGTCGCGGCGACCATCAATGCAGAACGGTTCATTCCCCTCTCCCTGGGCGTAGGTCCAGTGCTCGATCGGAACCGGCGACGGATGCCGCCGGTTCACTATGGTTTGCCGATCAACCCTTGAACGGCGCGAGGAACTGGTCCTTGCCCTTTTCCAGTGCCTGGAAATAGGCATTGGTCAGGCCGGGGAACGACGGCGGCTCATCCCACTTGCCATCGGAGGCAATGCGAATGCCCACCGGCGAGTACCACTCGTAGGCGTTGGTGGCGAGGTTCACCTCGTAACCCAGTCCGGTCACCACGCCCATCGGCTCGCTGGTGGGGATATAGGCAGAGTAGCGGCGCTCAAACCCAACCTGCTGGATGTCGATGACAACCAGGTGATCGACCGAGTACTTCGCGCGCAGCGACGTGAAGACCTTCTTTGCAAGATCGGGTCCGCTGGTCTTGGCGCTGGGAAGCTTGGACACGTCGATGTCTTCATTGATGACGACGGCATCGATGACACGCTTGCGCAGAAGACTGCCAACGTCTTCCTTCAGTTTGGAAAGCCCTTCTTCGGGCAGCGAGTGCGAGTAAGTGGTGAGCTTGGAATTGGCCATCGACGCGGCGGCCATGCACAGCAGGCAGCCAGCGCCCGGCGTATAGACGTCCGA
>NZ_JBFTRY010000194.1:0-6202 GCF_056399745.1 Dyella sp. 01N36 | reverse complement strand
CTGGCGCGGCGAGCGCAATCGGTGACGGCGAGCGCCGCACTGCTGGATTACCTGCAGGCCTTGCTGGCCGCCAGCAGGCGTCATGCGGACGTTCGCGTCGGCCTGTCGCCGCGCGCCGGCCTGGCGCTGCTGAGCGCCGCACGCGCGTGGGCCATGCTGAGCGGCCGCCAGCATGTATTGCCGGAGGACATCCAGGCGCTGTTCGTACCGCTGGCGGCCCATCGCCTGGTCACCACCCGGGGCGCGAGCGGCGACAGCCTCGCGCGCAGCCTGCTTGCCGACGTCGCGGTGGATTAATGCTCGCCGCGATTCGTCGCGTCCAGACCTGGGCAGAACGACGCCTGCCCGCACTCACTCGCTACAAGCGCCCCGAATCCCTGCCGATCGTGCTGCATCGGCGGCGCGTCTACATCGTGCCGACCGCCTTTGGCGCTGCCTTTACGGTGCTCCTGCTGATCATGCTGGTGGGTGCGTTGAACTACACCAACAACGCCGCACTGATGCTCACCTGTCTGCTCGGCTCGGCCACCTCGGCAAGCATGCTGATTGCGTTTCGCAGCCTTGATGGACTGAAGCTCACCGGCATCCGGCAAGGCCAGGCGATCGCGGGCGAGCCCATGGCGATCACCCTGGTGTTCAGCGGCAGCGGCCACGCGCATACCTCGGTACACGCGGACATGAACGGCCAGGCCGAAGCCTTTGCCGTCGAGGCACACGGCGAAACCCTGGTCTCCCTGCAGCTGGATACCCGGCGTCGTGGCTGGCGCCCCATGCCGCGCATCAAACTGTGGAGCAACTGGCCGCTCGGGCTGTTCCATGCCTGGAGCTGGATTCATCCCGAGCAGTCCGTGCTGGTGTGGCCGCACCCTGAAACCGGCGGCCCACCGCCGCTGTTGCCCGGTGATGCCAGCAAGCAGCAACGCCTGCATCAGGGCGAGGATATTGCGGCCTTGCGCGCCTATCGCGCCGGCGATCCCCAGCGGCATATCTCGTGGAAGCACAGCGCACGCCACGACAGCTTGCTGGTGAAGGATTTCGAGCAACCCGAGGCGCAGGAGGAGTGGCATCTGGACTGGCGCCAGCTCGCCCAGCTCAGTCCCGAAGCACGCATCGAACGCCTGGCCCGCTGGCTGGGCGAAGCGGAGACGGTGGGACGGCCCACCAGTTTGTGGCTGCCCATCGAAGACATCGGCCTGGGGCATGGCCGCAGCCACTACAGCCACTGCATGAATGCGTTGGCCCGGATGCCGTGATGCGTCTTTCCCTGTTCCGGCACAAACACCAGGCGCCGCTGGAGCGACGCCCGTTCGACCTGTTGTGCATCACCGTCACCGTGGTGCTCGGCGTACATGCTCCTCACCTGCCGGCGTGGTTCACGCTCGCGCTGGCAGTGATGCTTGGACTGCGCTGGTGGCAACGCCGCCAGCGACCGGGACGCGCGCCGGCCTATCTGAAACTGTCGCTGCTGGCGCTGCTGACCGCGGCGGTAATCTCCCAATACAGCACCTTGTTCGGGCGCGAGCCTGGTGCGGCGCTGGTGGCGGGCCTGCTGGTGCTCAAGCTGTTCGAAACGGAGACACCTCGTGACGCGCGCGTCGGTGCGGCGTTCTCCTGTTTTGCATTGATGACGGCGCTGCTGTTCGATCAAGGCATGGTGGCCACGGTGCTGGTGGCGCTAGGTTTGCTGCCCGCCTTGGCTACGCTGCGCGCACTGCAGCCCGCACGGCCGGCAAGCAGTCTTCCGCGCGAACTGCTGCCCGCGCTCAAACTGCTGGCCGCATCGTTGCCGCTGGCCTTGCTGGCCTTTGTCTTCGTTCCGCGCCTGAGTTCGCCGTTATGGGGAGCCCCCGGTAGCACGCAGGGCCGCACTGGCCTGAGTGCTGACATGTCGCCCGGGGACTTCGCCGCACTGTTCGAGGATGAGCGACCCGCCATGCGCGTGGCCTTCGCCGGTACGCCGCCGCCCAATCAGCAGCGCTACTTCCGTGCGTATGTGCTGTGGAATTACGACGGTCGCACCTGGAACGGCAGCGAGCGCAACGGCAGTCCGGCAACCGTCGAACACGGCCCAGTCACCCAGTACACCGTGACCTTGGAAGCGACCGGTCAACGCGTGTTGCCTGCGCTCGACGTGCCGCTGGAAGCGCCGGCCCAGGCAAGCATGAGCGCGGACCGCGAAATGCGTGCCGATCGTCCGGTCAACGATCCCCTCGTCTACTCGCTGCGCTCGGCGCCCAGCTACCGCATGCAGGGGCAGCTCAGCGAACGCGATCGGCGACGCGCCCTGCAACTGCCGCCGGGTTTCGATCCGCAGGCGCGGGCACTGGGGCAACGATGGCGCAGCCAATACGGCAGCAACGATGCCGCGATCGTCCAGGCCGCGATGACGCTGTTCCATGACGGCGGCTTCAGTTACACGCTGACGCCCACCCCGCTGGGACACAACACGGTCGATGATTTCCTGTTCGGCACGCACGAAGGATTCTGCGAGCACTATGCCTCGTCCTTCGTGGTGCTGATGCGTGCGGCCGGCATTCCCGCCCGGGTCGTCACCGGTTACCAGGGCGGCTACTGGAACAGCATGGGCAACTACCTGCTGGTGCGCCAAGCCGATGCCCACGCATGGRGCGAAGTCTGGCTGCCCGAGCGTGGCTGGGTACGCATGGATCCCACCGCTGCCGTGCGTCCGGAACGCGTGAGCCAGGGGTCCGCGGCAGCCAATGCCACGGCAGCTGACTGGGCACCCAACCAGTGGTGGCTGTCATGGCGCAACCGTTGGGACATCGTCAACCAGTGGTGGAACCAAGGCGTTATCGGCTTTGACACGCTGCGGCAGCGCGGCCTGCTGACGCCGTTCGGTGTGCAGGACACCAACGTCGGCATGCTGGGTTTGTTGCTCGCCATCGGCGGTTCGCTATTTGCTGTAGGCGGTTTGCTATGGGCCATGTGGCAACGTCCGGAAGCGGATCGAGCACATACAAGCATGCGGTTGTTGGAGAAACGACTGGCCGCGGCGGGCGTGACCCGTCGCCACAGCGAAGGACCGCAGCACTACTTCAGCCGCGCCGCGCGGGCCCTCCCCAGCCAACGCGACCAGCTGGAACACTTGAAGAGGACGTATCTGGAACTGCGTTACGCGCACGACGAACCGCCAGCTGACTTGCTTAAAAACTTTCGACAGGCTGCGCGGGACTTTCGACCGCGTCGCGTGGTCAAATGATATTGAACCGTGGATGCGCCGCATCCACCACACGATGGAGAAGCGTCATGTCCATGTACAAGCCGTTGATTCTCGCGACCGCCGTGGCCACGCTGGCGGCCTGCGCAACGGTGCCGCAACCGCTGCAGGGCACGTTCACCCAGGTCAACTCCGTTGCCGCCCAGCAGGAAGGCAATGGCGCCGCTGGCGCCCAGGTTCGCTGGGGCGGCCAGATCATCGAGACCAAACCCGGTCCGCAGGAAACCTGCTTCTACGTACTGCAGCGCCCGCTGGATGACCAGGCCCGCCCGGAATCGGCGAGCACGGACGGCCAAACGCAGGGCCGCTTCGTAGCGTGCCGAGCCGGTTTCTACGATCCGGAAGTGTTTACCGCTGGTCGCGACATCACCGTCACCGGCGTCATCCAGGGCACGATGTCGGAGAAGATCGGCGAGTACAACTACGCCTATCCGCGCATCGAAGCCAACGTGGTGTACCTGTGGCCCAAGCGCGTGATCGTGAACTACGGCCCGGGCTATTACGACCCGTTCTGGGGTCCCTACTGGGGTCCGGGCTGGGGCCCGTGGGGTGGCTGGGGTGGTTATTACGGCGGTTACGGTGGTTACTACGGCGGCTACTACCGCACGCGCGTGATCGTGCGTCCGCCTCCGCCGCCGCACCACTGATCGCGTCCAGAGAAAACGCCGGCGCAAGCCGGCGTTTTTTTGTGCCCGCAACCGCGCAGGTTCAGCCCGGCGGCCAATGCATCCGACGTCCGCCCAGCAGGTGCACGTGCAGATGGAACACCGTCTGGCCGCCATGCTCGTTGCAATTGATCACTGTGCGATAGCCCTCATCGGCCAGGCCCTCGCGACGCGCATACGCGGCGGCAGCCAGCAGCAGTTTTCCCAGCAGTTCCGCATCGGCCGCCGTGGCGCCATCGAGCGTGGCGATCGGCTTCTTGGGCACGAACAGCACATGCACCGGCGCCTGCGGATTGAGATCGCGGAATGCCAGCACGTCATCGTCCTCATAGACGATATCGGCGGGAATTTCACGACGGATGATCTTGCCGAAGATGGTGTCGCCCATGACTGGTTCCTTAGCTTTTATGACAGCCGCAACAGCATACCCTGTGCGCCTGGCGCCACCAGCTTGAATCCGAACTTGGCGTAAAGCTCGTGCGCCGTGCCATCAGCGATGAGGGCCACCATGGTGCGCAGCGGAGCGCGCGCATGCACTTCATCCATCAGCGCCTGCATGATGCGTCGCCCCAGGCCTTGGCCCTGCCACGCCGGCGCTACCGCGATATCGACCACGAACAGGAACAGGCCGCCATCGCCCACGACGCGCCCCATGCCGATCAGCTCGCCCTCGTGGCGCACGCACACCGAGCACCAGCTGGCCGGTAGACCGATCGCCGCACCTTCTTCGGACATCATGCTCAGGCCGGCTGCGCTGCGCAGCGCCCGGTATTCCTGGTTGCCGGGAATCTCCAGGCTGAGCGTGGGCGTCATCGCTCAATCCAGCTGCTGGCGACTGCCGAAAGCGTGGGCCAGCGTGCCGCGATCGACGTACTCCAGCTCGCCACCCAGCGGCACGCCATGGGCCAGTCGCGTCGGCCGCACGTTTGCCGCACGCGCAAGCTGCGCCAGATAGTGCGCGGTGGCTTCGCCTTCGACGGTGGGATTGGTAGCGATGATCAGCTCTTCGATCTCGCCTTCGCCCAGGCGTTCGGCCAGGCGATCCAGACCGAGCTCTTCGGGACCCAGGCCGTCGAGCGGCGACAAACGACCCAACAGCACAAAGTACTGCCCGCGATAGCCGGTAGCCTGCTCGATGGCGGCCAACTCGGTGGGCGACTCCACCACGCACAACACCTGGCGATCGCGGCTGCTGCTGGAGCACAGATTGCACACCGGCGTCTCGCTGAAATTGCGGCAGCGCGAGCAGTTGCCGATCTCACGCATGGCCTGTTCCATCACCTGGGCCAGACGCTGGCCACGTTCGCGGTCGCGCTCCAGCAAATGGAAGGCCATACGCTGCGCACTCTTGCCGCCCACGCCAGGCAGGCAACGCAGCGCTTCGATGAGATCGGTGAGTAGCTTGCTCATGATTCCAAAGTCATTGTGGGAGCGCACCTTGTGCGCGACCGCGGCGATGATGCGCAAAACCAGTAATCGGCTTTCGCGACAGCATCCCAGCTCCGTAGGCTGTCGCGCACAGAGTGCGCTCCCACAGAAGAGCGTTAGAACGGCATCTTGAAGCCGGGCGGCAGATTCATGCCCGAGGTCACGCCACCGAGCTTGTTCTTGCTGACATCCGCCACCTTGTTCACCGCGTCGTTGATCGCCGCAGCGACCAGGTCTTCGGCCATTTCCGGATCATCGGCAAACAGCTTGCGGTCGATCTGTACGCGGCGCACCTCGTGCACGCCCGTCATCAGCACGGTGACCAGGCCACCGCCGGCGCTGCCGGTGACTTCGAGCTTGGCGATCTCTTCCTGCGCACGMTTCATTTCTTCCTGCATGCGCTGGGCCTGCTGCATCAGCTGACCGATCTGTCCTCTCATGGGTAACTCCGCTATCTCGTTCAGTGTTCAAACGGCTTGATCGACTGTGGCACCACTCGCGCGCCGAATTCGCGCTTGAGCGACTGCACCAGGGGATCTTCCTCGATGGCCTGCTCGGCAGCCGACTGGGCTGCGACGCGGGCGGTGGCGGCGCGTGCCGCAGGGGTCTGGCCGGCGGCGCCGTGTTCTTCGACGAAACGCAGCTTGATGCGTTCGCCCAGCGCCTGGCCGACGCGATCTTCCATCTGGCCAATCATCGGCTCGACGGCAAGATGCATATGCATGGGCTGCAAGGCCAGCACCAGGGTGTGGCCCTCGCGGTCGCGCAGCACGGCATTCTGGGCAAGCTGCCCCAGCGGTCCGCGCAGGTTGGCCTGTTCGATCAGGCTTTCCCAATGCGGCAATCCGCGTGCATCGACGGCCACCGGGGC
>NZ_JBFTRY010000193.1:0-6251 GCF_056399745.1 Dyella sp. 01N36 | reverse complement strand
GAGCGCACCCTGTGCGCGACAGGCCTGTCAACGAAGCGCTGACGACAACATCCTCTCAAACTCATCGTCGTTGTCGGCTGTAGCCAGCAACTCCTCGACGGCAGCCAGCGACGCCCTTCGCATCGGCTTCTCATCGATGCGATCCAGCGGCGCCTGCTTCAGCGCATCGCGCGGCAGCACGGTGATGTCAAAGGGCAGGCCGTCGGCGGCAAACAGCAGTACGGGATATTCCTCCTGCTCGTCACGCGTGGTGCGCAGGCGGCGCGTCTGCTGGGTGATTGGTACGCCGCGTTCCTGCAGGAACAACACCACGCTTTCGGCAGTGTCACTGAAGACATGCAGGCAGACAGCCGAGTGGGCATCCGCCGTGCCTTCGAGCACGGCGCCGACCAGCCGTGGATCGAAGCGGTCAAGGAAGCGCATGGCTTCCACGGCGGCCTCGCGTCGTTCCTGCAGCAACTGGGGCTGGGATTCGGCGTGGAAGATGCGCTGGTGTTCCCTCAGTGCGTCTTCGATTTCGTTGTTGCGCGGCAAGGCCTGCGCGTCCAGGATGCCCAGCCGCTCGGCGGCCTTGACCTTGGCGTGATGGAAATCGCGGATGCCGTGCTCGCTCATCAAGCGCGCCGCTTCCTGGGCGACGCGAAGACGATTGCGCTGCAGGCGATCCTGCGCGTGGATGCGATGGTGCTGACCTCGTGCCATGCCTCATTCCCCCGGCAATCTGGCGCCCGTCGTTGCGGACGCCAGCGGCAGCACGGTCTGGTGACGGAACCGGCGCTGCCGACGATTAGAAGATGTCGTAGGCGTGCTGCTGATCCTGGTCCTCCTGCTGCTGGTTGGCCTGGTTACGCAGTCGATCCACGTCTTCGACCTTGAAGATCTCCGACATGATGTTCGGGTCGTCCGCGCCGGCGGGCAGGCCGCTTTGGCGGTCTATCTGTACCGTAGTGATACCGGGCGGCAACGGCAAGATGGAGGCCGGCTGGTCCTTCAGCACCGCGCCGGTATAGCTCATCCAGATCGGCAGGGCCGCCTTGGCGCCGAACTCGCCCTTGCCGAGCGAGCCGAAGTCGTCGAAGCCCACCCAGACCGAGGTCACCAGGTCGCCGTTGAAGCCGACAAACCAGGCATCGCGGTGATCATTGGTCGAGCCGGTCTTGCCGGCCAGGTCGGTGCGGCCGAGCGCGGCGGCTGCCGCACCGGTACCGCGCTTGACCACGTCCTGCATCAGCGAAGTGACCAGGTAGTCGTTGCGCACCTCAATGACCTGGGGCGCCAGCACCGGCGGGTGGGCGCCGTCGCCATGGGCGTCGGCCGGGAGTACGGCATCGCCGACGCCGGCTACGCTGCCGGAAGTTGTCGGCGCACTGGCGGCAGCGGCCACTGAATTTCCTGGTGCGGCCCCCGTATTGGCCGGCGGCGGGCCGGGCGGGCGGGTATCGAGCAGGCGTTCGGCGCAGGTGCGGCAGGCGCGGGCCGGATTGGCCTGATAGACCGGCTTGCCGTCGCGGTCATCGATCTCGCTGACGAAGTACGGGGTGACCAGATAGCCGCCATTGGCAAACACGGCGTAGCCACGGGCCATGCTCATCGGCGACACCGAGGCCGTGCCCAGCGCCATCGACAGGTTGCTGGGCAGCGAATCGAGCGCAAAGCCGAAGCGGGTGGCGTAATCGCGGGCGAAACGCACGCCGATAGCGTCGAGCAGTCGCACCGAGACCAGGTTCTTGGATTGCACCAGGGCCTCGCGCAGGCGGATCGGGCCATCGAACTTGTCGTCGTCGTTGGACGGCGTCCACAGGCCGCCAGGGCGCGAGGGGTCGGGCAGGGCGAGCGGTGCATCGTTGACGATGGAGGCCGGCGTGAAGCCGCGCTCGAAGGCCGCCGAGTAGATAAAGGGCTTGAAGCTCGAACCCGGCTGGCGTGCGGCCATCACGGCGCGGTTGAACTTGCTGCGCAGGAAGTTGAAGCCACCGACCAGGGCCTGCAGCGAGCCGTCCTCGGGATTGAGCGAGACCAGCGCACCCTGTGCCGCCGGGATCTGGGTAAGCAGCCACTGGCCCTTGTCATCGCGCGCCACACGGATGATGTCGCCGCGCTTGAGCACGGTGGAGACGCTCTTGGGCGTGGCACCCACGCGGGTATCGTCGATGCGCGGGCGGGCCCAGCTCATGGCGTCCAGGTTCAGCTGCACCTCGTCGCGGCTGGCGAGGTAAACGCTGGCCGCGGTGGCCGATACCTGGGTCACGATGCCTGGCTGCATGCCGGATATGTCGGTATAGCCGGCCAGGGCGCGTTCCAGTTCATCCGTGCCCGCATCGGCAGCCAGCTCCTGGTGGGCCTCCGGGCCGCGCCAGCCGTGGCGGTGGTCATACTCGACCAGGCCCGAGCGCATGGCATCCACCGCGGCCTSCTGGCGCTTGCTGTCGACCGTGGTCTTGACCACATAGCCTTCGGTGAGGGCGTCGTTGCCCAGGCGGTCGAGCACCTGCAGGCGCACCATTTCGGCCAGATACGGCGCATCCACCTCAATGGCCGGCTCATGCGGCGAAGCGTTGATCGGCTCGGCGATGGACTGGTCGTACTCGGCCTTGGAGATGAAGCGGTTCTCCAGCATCTGGCCGAGCACCCAGTTGCGGCGCGCCAGCATGCGCTTGGGGCTGTTGAGCGGGTTCACCAGCGAAGGCAGCTGGAAAGTCGAGGCCAGGGTGGCGCATTCGGCCACGGTGAGCTGGTCCAGGGTCTTGCCGTAGTAATAGGAGGCCGCGGCGGCCACACCGTAGGAGCGGTGGCCCAGGAACATCTTGTTGAGATAGAGCTCCAGGATCTGGTCCTTGGTCAGCTCGCTCTCCATGCGCAGGGCGATGAAGATCTCGGTCAGTTTGCGCGAATAGAGCTTTTCCGGGCTCAGAAAGAAGTTGCGCGCCACCTGCTGGGTGATGGTGGAGCCGCCCGAGCCCTTGTCGCCACCCGAAGCCACCACATGCCAGCTGGCGCGGGCGATGCCGTGCCAGTCCACGCCGGGGTGCTGGTAGAAGCTGGCGTCCTCGGCGGCGAGCACGGCGTGCTTGAGCCGGTCGGGCACCTGGCCCATCGCCACGGGGATGCGGCGGGTCTCGCCGAAGCTCGCAATCAGCTTGCCATCTGCCGAAAGCACCCTAAGCGGCACCTGCATGTGGTAGTCCTTAAGGACCGCCACGGAGGGGAGCCGGGGGGAAATAAGCCAGTAGGCCACGCCAACCGCCGCGACACCCAGCAGCAAACCTGTAAAAGCCAGGACGAGGATCCAGCGCAGCAACCGCTTAAGAATTTGCATGATTTGGGTGTTTGCGAGACGTGAGTCAAAACAAGTCAGAGTATAGATGTAGCAGTATCCACGGCATGAACCGAGCCCGTCACAGCAAGAAGCAGGCCAGTGGCCCAGTCGCCCAACCTGTGGATGCCGTCACGCGAATGAGTCGAGAAAAAGCTCGTAGGCCGTTGCCAATACGTTAATTTTTGGATTAAATGCCGATGCGCATCAGACCAATCTGAGTCTGGACGCACAGGGGCAAGGGGGAACATCGTGGGGCTCTTTACACCCAAGAAGCCGCCACTTGTCGGCGTCGACATCAGTTCGACGGCCGTCAAGTTGCTGCAACTCAGCCAGGCCGGCGGTCGCTATCGCGTGGAGCATTACGCGGTCGAGCCACTGCCCCCCAACGCTGTAGTTGAAAAGAATATTGTCGAGGTCGAGGCCGTGGGCGAGGCGATTCGGCGTGCGCTGGCGCGTTCGGGTTCCAAGCTCAAGCACGCGTCCGCGGCGGTGGCCGGCTCCGCCGTCATCACGCGCGTGATCCCGATGCCGAGCGAATTGTCCGAGGATGATCTGGAAGGCCAGATCCAGGTCGAGGCCAACCAGTACATCCCGTATCCGATCGAGGAAGTCAGCCTGGACTACGAGATCCTCGGTCCGGTGCGCGACAACCCCGAAATGAACAACATCCTGCTGGCCGCCTCGCGTACCGAGAATGTGGACATGCGCGTGGCCGCGCTCGATCTGGGTGGCTTGTCCGCCAAGGTGATCGACGTCGAAGCGTTCGCCATGGAAAACGCGTTTGCGATGGTGGCCGACCAGTTGAACGTCGGTCGCGACGCGCTGGTCGCCGTGGTCGACATCGGCGCCACCATGACCACGCTGTCGGTGCTGCGCAATCAGCGCACCATCTACTCGCGTGAGCAGGTGTTCGGCGGCAAGCAGCTCACCGACGAAATCATGCGCCGCTACGGCCTCTCCTACGAGGAAGCCGGTCGCGCCAAGCGCAAGGGCGGCCTGCCCGACTCTTATGAGAGCGAGGCGCTGGAGCCGTTCAAGGAATCGCTGGTGCAGCAGATCAGCCGCCTGCTCCAGTTCTTCTTCGCCGGCAGCGAATACAGCAAGGTCGACCAGGTCGTGCTTGCTGGCGGTTGCGCATCCATCGAAGGCATCGGTCCGATGCTCGAAGACCAGCTTGGCGTGCCGTGCGTGGTGGCCAACCCGCTGGCGCGCATGTCGCTGTCGCCTCGCGTGCAGGCCCAGTCGCTGGCACAGGACGCCCCCGCATTGATGATCGCGGTCGGCCTCGCGCTGAGGAGCTTTGACTGATGGCACACATCAACCTACTTCCGTGGCGCACCGAGCGCCGCAAGCAGCGCGAGCGCGAGTTCTTCATGCAGTTGGGCGCGGCTGCCGTGGCAGCGGTGCTCGCCGTGCTGGTGTGGTACGGCTGGATGGATGGCCGCATCAGCAGCCAGAACGACCGCAACGCCTATCTGCAGGGCGAGATCAAGCAGCTCGACGAGCGCATCACCAAGATCAAGGACCTTGAAAAAGTCCGCGAAAGCCTGCTCGCGCGCAAGCAAATCATCGAGCAGCTGCAGGCCAACCGGTCGCAGATGGTCCATCTGTTCGACGAGCTGGTGAAGACGATCCCGGCCAGCGCCCGCCTCAACGGTCTCAAGCAGACCGGTGATTCGATGACGCTGGATGGCGTGGCGCAATCCAACGCCAGCGTGGCCGAGTACATGCGCAACATCGAGACCTCGCAGTGGATGGGTCATGCCGATCTGCGCAAGACCGAGAACACGCATGGCGACAGCCGTCTGCCGTACGCGTTCGGGTTGGATGTGGCGTTGAGCCGGCCCAAGGGTGACGACAACGGCGATGGTTCCAGCGAAGGTCATGCACCGGCCTCCGCCAGCTCCACGGCTCAGCCGGCCGCGGCCCATGACGCGCAGCCTGCCAAGGCCGCGACCGTGGCAGCCCCGGCTACGCCGGCCGCCGCCCCTGCCGCCGCGACCCCTGCAGCCAACGGAGGAGCCAAGTAATGAAGTTCCTCAATGATCTGCAGAGCCTGGACCGCAACAACATCGGCGGCTGGCCCAAGTCGGTCAAGATGTTCTTTACCGGTTTGCTGCTCGCCCTCATCGTGCTGGGCGGCTGGTACTTCTTCGTCAGCGACCAGCAGGACCAGTTGCAGGCGGCCGTTGCCAAGGAAGACCAGCTCAAGAAAGAGTTCTCCGACAAGCAGGCCAAGGCGGTCAATCTCGAGGCTCTCCAGCAGCAGCTCGACGAGATGCAGGACATGCTGCGCCAGTTGCTGCGCCAGCTGCCCAGCAAGACCGAGATGCCCGAGTTGCTGATCGACGTTTCGCAGACGGCGCTGTCGGCCGGCCTGGAAACCGAGCTGTTCCAGCCCGGTCCGGAGTCGCCGAAAGACTTCTACGCGGAAAAGCCGATCCAGTTGCGCATGGTGGGCACCTACCACCAGTTCGGCACCTTCATCAGCGGCGTGGCTTCGCTGCCGCGCGTGGTGATCCTGACCATGCACGACGTGTCGCTCACGCCCAAGAATCCAGGCGCCAAGGGTGCCGCCAACGGGTTGCTGGTACTGCAGGGCACCGTGAAGACCTATCGCTATCTGGACGAAGACGAAAGCGCGTCCGCCAAGGCAGCCAACGCCAAGTCGACGCACGGCAAGCCGGCCGCGAACACGGGAGGGCAGAAATGAGCAAGTTCGCTGCCATCAAGCCTGCCTCCATGGGCAAAGCCGTGCTGGTATTGGGTGTCGTCCTCACGCTCGCCGGTTGTAGCGGGCAGGACGATCTCCACCAGTGGGTCGCCCAGGAAAAGCAGAAGAAGGGCGCGCCGATCCCGCCGCTGCCCGTCATCAAGACGTTCGAGACCTTCCAGTACAACGACCAGGACAAGCGTGATCCGTTCAGCCCGAGCA
>NZ_JBFTRY010000192.1:0-6258 GCF_056399745.1 Dyella sp. 01N36 | reverse complement strand
GGCTCCGGCTCGTGTACACGCGGGGCGGTCACCTGATCGGCACCCGTCGCCTGCGCCAGGCTCTGCTCGAATTTCTCCGGCGGTGCGCGCAAGGCATCGACAATCGATGCCGCCGCGCCCAGCGAGCGACCGACCGGCGCCGGCTCGACCCTGTCCTTGCCGCCCGCGAGCGTGGCGCCAAGGCGTTCCAGTTCCTCACGCAGACCGACATCCAGCTCGCCCTGATGGGGCTGCTGGCGGGCGTCGAGTTCGTCCATGCGGAAATCGTCGTGCGCACTGAAGGACGGCTCGGTAGAGATATCGCCTTCGGTACCAAAGGTCGGCTCGCGGCGTTCGCCCGAGGCCGTCACGATCACCCGTCGCTTGCCCTGCTCTTTCCTGGGCTGGCCAAACAGCCACAGTCCCGCCAGAACAATCAGGCCGACGATGAGCATGGGAACGCCAACGGCGGCATTCCAGGCAAAAGCGAGTACGGGTTGCACGGTCATATCAAATCCTCAAGCTGCTCCCGCAAGTTTAGCTGCTTCAGCCAGATCCACCTGCACGAGTCGCGATACGCCTGCTTCGCGCATGGTCACGCCGCACAGCTGGGAGGCGGCTTCCATGGTGGCCTTATTGTGACTGACGAAGATGAACTGAACTTTCTCGCTCATCTCCTTCACCATGTTGGAGAAGCGACCCACGTTGGCWTCGTCCAGCGGCGCGTCCACCTCGTCSAGCAGGCAGAACGGCGCGGGATTGAGGCCGAAGATGGCAAACACCAGCGACACCGCGGTCAGCGCCTTTTCGCCACCCGACAGCAGGGTGATGTTGGAAACACGCTTGCCCGGAGGGCGCGCCATAATTGCCACGCCGGTGTTGAGCAGATCGTCGCCGGTGAGTTCCAGGTACGCGTGGCCACCGCCGAACAGGCGCGGGAACAACTCCTGCACGCCGGCGTTGACGCGGTCGAAGGTTTCCTTGAAGCGCTGGCGCGTTTCGCGATCGATCTTCTTGATCGCCGCCTCCAGCGTCTCCATGGCGCTGACCAGGTCGGTCAGCTGATTATCCAGATACGTCTTGCGCTCGCTCTGCTCGGCGTGTTCCTGGATCGCGGCGAGATTGACCGGCTCCAGTCGCACGATCTTCTGGCCGATCTCGACCAGCTGCGTGCGCCATTGGCTGGCGTCGGCATTTTCGGCGAGCTCGGCAAGCAGCGGTTCCAGTTCGAGACCGGATGCAGTGATCGCCTCGGCCAACTGCTCGGCGCGCAATTGCAAGGCCTGTGCAGCAAGGCGCTTCTGCGACAGCCCTTCGCGCAGACCCTGCAACAACTGCTCGATGCGCTGACGCTCTTGCTCGAGGCGGCGGAATTCCACATCGCAGTCTTCCAGGCCGCGACGCGCTTCCACCAGCTGCTTGTCGACCAGCAGGCGCTGATCGAGATAGGTCTGGCGCTCGGCTTCCAGTTCGGCGATAGGATCGGTGCCCGCAGCCAACTGGTCCGCGATTTCGGTACGGCGCGCCTCGATCTGGCGCAGCTGGGTGTCCATGCGCGCCAGCGATTGCTCCAGCGAAGTCAGCGACGAACGCTTCGACTCCATCGACAGCGCCAGCGCGTGCGCCTGATCGGCTGCCTCGCGCGCATTCATGCGCGCTTCTTCGCGTGCTTCGAGCAAGGCGCGACGTTCGTTTTCCAGCTCGCGGCGCTGGTCTTCCAGGTCGCCCATATGGCCGACGGATTCATCCAGGCGCGCACGCGCATCGCGCGTCTGCGTCTGCAATTCATCGAGCTGGGTGATCAGGTCATTGAGTTCGCCGGTCACCTTTTCCGCGCGGGCGCGGGCAGTTTCCATCTTGCCGCGGTGGCTTTGCACCTGGCCTGCCAGTTCGGATTGACGACGGTGCGCGTTGTAGAGCTCGCGCTGTGCATCGTCGCGCGCGCGCTCGGCTTCGAACTTGCTCGTGCGCAGATCGTCGAGCGTGTTGGTGGCTTCTTCGATGCGCTCTTCCAGCGCCTGGATCTGTTCGGCCAGCGTGCGCAAATCACGCTCGCGCGCCAGCACGCCGACCTGGTTGCCCTGCGCGCGACGCACGCGCGCCCAGCCCGGACCCAGCCATTCGCCGCTGGCCGTCATCACCGACTGATACGGCGCCAGCGCCGAGAGACCGGCCACGATCCGGTGTGCGTGCTCGATGGAATCGGCGGTAAGCACGTGATTGAGAATGGTCAGCGCCGCCGCCGGACCGCGCACATGGGCCGCCAGCGTGCCTGCCGTGTTCACGCCACCGTCGGCGCCGTTGACCAGGGCCACGTCCGCATTGTCCAGCGCACCGAATTCAGTCGCCAGCGCGTGCGATTCGTCGACCAGTACGGCATCGAGAAAGCCAGCCAGAGCAGTTTCGACGGCCGTTTCCCAGCCCGCTTCCACTTGCAGCGATTCGCCCAGGCGGCGTGACTTGTCCAGACCCAGTCGCGCGAGCCAGCCACTGGCTGCACTTTCTTCCTGGCCCAGCGCCGCGTGCTGCAGCGCTTCCAGCGAGGCGTGACGTCCGCGCGCGGTCTGCAGCTGCTGGCGTGCCTCGTTGAGCGAGGATTGCACCTGGCGCTCTTCGTCCAGCACCTTTTCGTGCGCCGACTTGTGCTGATCGAGCAGGCTGCCCAGCGATTCGACGCGTTCGCGCTGCGTGTCGTGTTCGACCAGCAGTTGTTCGGATGCGGCGTCGAGCGCGGCGATGTCAGTGGCTTTCTGTTCGGTCTCCAGCGCTTCGCGGCGACGCGACAGGTCGATCGACTGGCGATCGAGGTAATTGAGCTTGGTGCGCTCCACTTCCGCGGCGCGGCTGGATTCGCCCGCCGTGCGGGTATGCGAATCCCAGCGCTGCTGCCAGTCGGCCAGCTTGGTTTCGGTATCGCGCAGCGACTCGGTGGTGTCGTCCTGCATCTGCTGCAGGGCTTCGAGCTTGGGTTCGCCCTCGGCCAGCGCCATGCGCAGCGTTTCCACCTGCGTGCGGTCGTTGGCGATGTGTTCGGCCAGCTCGGCGTGTTCGCGCTCGGTCTCGCCCTGCGCGCGCTGCAGTCGATCGGCGGTTTCGCGGTTGAAGCGCACCTGCTGTTCGACGCGGGCGATCTCGGCGCCGACCTTGTAGACCTCGGCCTGCACCTTGTTCAAATGGTCGGTGGCGTCGGTGTGACGCTCGCGCACCGTCTCCATCTGCGCCTCGAAATGGCGCTGCGTGGCGACGTGCTTTTCGATCTCGATCTCGGCAGCGGACAGGCCCGAGCCTTCGTTGTCATGCTGGCTCTTGAGGCCGCGGTATTCGAGCGCGCGCAGCTCGGCTTCCTTGCGCGTCTGGTCTTCTTTCAGCGCCTTCCAGCGTTCGGCGGCGCGAGCCTGGCGATTCAGGTGCTCGAGCTGCTTGTCCACTTCGTCGCGCACGTCGCGCACGCGGTCGAGGTTTTCGCGGGTGGACTTGATGCGGCTCTCGGTTTCCTTGCGGCGCTCCTTGTACTTGGAGATGCCGGCGGCTTCCTCCAGATGCGTGCGCAACTCGTCGGGTGCCGCCTCGACGATCTGGCTGATCATGCCCTGCTCGATGATCGAGTAGCTGCGCGGACCCAAACCCGTGCCCAGGAACAGATCGGTGATGTCGCGGCGGCGACAGCGCGCGCCGTTGAGGTAGTACGCCGACTGACCGTCGCGCGTCACCTGGCGCTTCACCGAAATCTCGGCGTATTGCCCGTATTCGCCCTGGATGGTGCCGTCGGCGTTATCGAAGATCAGCTCGACCGTGGCCTGGCCCACCGGCTTGCGCGCGTTGGAGCCGGAGAAGATCACGTCGGTGAGCGAGTCGCCGCGCAGGCGGCTGGCCGCGCTCTCGCCCATCACCCAGCGGATGGCGTCGATGATGTTGGATTTGCCGCAGCCGTTCGGACCTACGACGCCGGTCATATTGGTCGGCAAATGGAGCGTCGTCGGGTCCACGAAGGACTTGAAGCCGGCGAGTTTGATCGTAGTCAGGCGCATGCGGGCATCGGCGGCAAAAGTGGATAAGCCCGGGGGCGCCCGGGCGATGGGTCACTGTGCCAAACGCGAGGGGAAGCCGCAATGCGTTTTGGCCACAGGTTTCACTTTAACACTGGCGCATAAGCCAATGTTATAGAAAAGTTTTCTATTCGCCCTAGATCGTCATTCCTGCGAAAGCAGGAATCCAGCGCCTTCGGACGGTGCGTCTCAAGGCAAAGTCACTGGGTCCCAGCTTTCGCTGGGACGACGGTGAGGGAACCGGTTGCCCTTACTCGCCGGGCGCCTTTGCGTCGATCGACAGCGCGTGGATGCCGTTGTCCATCAGCCCGTGCAGGGCTGCGTAAACCAGGCGATGGCGCTTGATCGACATCTGGCCAGCAAACGCCGCGCTGACAATGCGCACGTGGAAATGCCCCTTCCCCTCGTTGGCATGGCCGGCGTGCTTGTGGCCCTCGTCCAGCACTTCGAGGGTCGAGGGTTCCAGCGCCTGCTGCAGGCGCTCGCGGATCTGCTCGACCATGGGCGCGCTCATGCCTGCGGCAGCGCTCTGATAAAGGGTTTGACGCTGACGCTGGCGTAGACGCCGGCATCCACATACGGATCGACCTTGGCCCAGGCCTCCGCGTCCGCCTGCGAGGCGAACTCGGCCAGGATCAGGCTGCCGGTGAAACCCGCCGGGCCCGGATCGGGCGAATCGATCGCCGGGAACGGGCCGGCCACCAGCAGGCGGCCTTCATCCAGCAACTTCTTCAGGCGTTCCACATGCGCCGGGCGCGCGGCCAAACGCTTCTCCAGGGAATCGGGCACATCCGTACCAACAATCGCGAACCACATGGATCAGGCCTCCGGGCGCATATAGGGAAACAGCAGCACGTCGCGGATCGACGCCGAACCAGTGAGCAACATCACCAGGCGATCGATGCCGATGCCCAGGCCGCCGGTCGGCGGCAGGCCCACTTCCAGCGCGCGAATGTAGTCGGCATCGAAATGCATGGCTTCGTCGTCGCCACCGACCTTGGCTTCCACCTGCTTCTGGAAACGGGCGGCCTGGTCTTCCGGGTCGTTCAATTCGGAGAAGCCGTTGGCCAGCTCCTTGGCGTTGATGAACAGCTCGAAGCGSTCRGTGATGCCGGGGTTCGTGTCGCTCTCGCGCGCCAGCGGCGACACTTCCACCGGGTGATCGGTGATGAAGGTCGGCTGGATCAGCGTGTGCTCCACCGTCTTCTCGAAAATTTCCAGCAGCAGGCGGCCCCAGCCGAAGCCGTCCTTGACCTGGCAGCCAAGGCGCTTGGCGTGCGCGGCCATGGCGTCGCGATTGCGCAGGTCGTCGCGCTTGATCTCCGGGTTCAGCTCCAGCACGGCGTCTTCCATGCTCCAGCGACGGAACGCCGGACCCACGTCGATCTCGTTGCCTTCCCACACCAGCTTGGTGGTGCCGATCACGTTCTTGGCCGTCTCGCGGATCACTTCTTCAGTGATATCCATGATCTCGGTGTACGTGGCGTAGGCCTGGTACAGCTCGAGCATGGTGAACTCAGGGTTGTGTCGCGTGGACACGCCCTCGTTGCGGAAGTTGCGGTTGATCTCGTACACGCGGTCGAAGCCGCCGACSACGAGGCGCTTGAGGTAMAGCTCSGGCGCCACGCGCAGATAAAGATCCATATCCAGCGCGTTGTGATGCGTCACGAACGGACGCGCCGTGGCGCCGCCCGGGATCACGTGCATCATCGGCGTTTCCACTTCCATGAAGCGGCGCGGCTCGGCTTCCAGCCACTTGCGGATGAAGCCGATGATCTTGGAGCGCTGCGCAAACGTGCGGCGCGCATCCTCGGTGACGATCAGGTCGACATAGCGCTGGCGATAGCGCTGCTCCACATCGGCCATGCCGTGATGCTTGTCCGGCAGCGGACGCAGGCTCTTGGTCAGCAGACGCAGCACATCCACCTTCACCGACAGCTCGCCCGTGCGCGTGCGCATCAGCGTGCCTTCGGCGCCGACGATGTCGCCCATGTCCCAGGTCTTGAACGCCTTGTACGTATCCTCGCCCACCGTGCCCTGGTGGATGAACAGCTGGATACGGCCGTTGACATCCTGCATCTGCACGAAGGCAACCTTGCCCTGGTCGCGCTTGAGCATGACGCGGCCAGCGACTTTCACGCGGCGAGCAAGGCCTTCGATGGCTTCTGCAGTCCACTTCTCCGTATCGGCAAACTCGGCCTGCAGATCGCCCGTGAACGCGTCGATCTTGTAG
>NZ_JBFTRY010000191.1:0-6316 GCF_056399745.1 Dyella sp. 01N36 | reverse complement strand
GTTTTGCGGACAGCGAAAATACTCGGCATTGCGCCCGGTAAAAGCACGTAATGAGCTCGCCGGCCATCCACACCGACGAGCACTCACCGTGCGGGCGGCGTCAATTGGCAGTGGGAACGTCGACTTCCTTCCAGCTGCTGTCAGGGTCGAAACTCTTCATGGACTGCGCGATGGTGCCGCCGTTCTTGCCCAGATCCTTTTCGAATACCTGGCCGTCGTGGCTCACCATGAAACTCATCACGCCGGTCTCGCCGTACTGCGCGGGCCAGGCAACCAGCGCGAAACCGTTGGTCATGCGACCGCCGACCAAATAGTTATAGGCGCCTCCGGGGGCAGAACCGCCCTGCGCCGTCAGTATCCGGTAGTGGTAGCCGTAATAGCCCTGCCCTGGCACCACGTTGGCGAATTTCGGACCCAACGGACTCGGCGGCTCGTTGTCGTTGACGGGCCAGTACAGTCCGTCGTGCTTGCCCGGCGAGCTGAGCAGGTGCTGCGCGTACTGCAGCACTTTGTCCCCGTCCCTGTCCTGGGTCGCGTAATCGCGCTGCGCGTCGTAGTAGGCAAGCATGGCTTGCTCGACGGCGAGTTCGTTCTGCCCGATGTGGCGCGTGCGTATCTCTTGCTGCGCAGCGGCCAGGTCAAAATGCCAACCGTCCTTCCCTTTGACCAACGGCATGGGCAGCACCCACTTCTCCGCGCCCACGTCCAGATGACTCTTGCCGTCGGCCGTTTCGATGCGATGGCTTTCGTCGTAGCGTTTGAGGAACAGGTCCACATCATCCTGATCGATGCCTTCGGTCGGGATGTAATCCTTCCAGTTATTGCCCAGCACCTTGGCGAGTGCCGCCTGGTCGTGATTGCGCACGGCCTGCACGAAGGCTCCGGCGGCGTCATCCGCCGTTGGGTAACTCGCCTGTTGTGCCAGCGCGGCGCCGCAAAGGACACAGCCAGCCCAGAACATGGTGCTCAAGGCCAGGCGACGGATCATGGGAGTGCGATTCATGGTCATGCTCCTCAACGACGACGGCCACCGCCACCTGCCCGGGCTGGCGCAGGTCGGGACATCTGCCTGCCAGCACCAGCGCCGGCACCTCGGGACTGCGACATCGAGCGCTGACTGGATTGCCCGCGATTCATTTGCGTATGCGCCGAACCCGGCGATTGCCCGCCGCTGAACGCGTTGTTGCGCGGTCCCTGCGATGCACGATCGCCACCGAAGTTGCCCTGCTGCCCACCGGCATTGCCGCGTTCGCGCGTCTGTCCGCCCAGATCGCCGCGCCCCTGACCGCCGGGGCTGCCTCGATCCGCGCCGCCGAGGTTGCCTCGATCCGCGCCGCCGGCTGCGCCCTGGCCACCACCAGGCCGGTTGCCGGTGGACGGCCGATTGAGTGCCGCGCCGCTTTCGCCTGCACCACGCCGCGCGGCCATCGAAGAGCCGTTGCCGGTGGAGCGGTCAAAGCTCTGCAGTGCGCGCTGGCGATTCGCGTCGTTGCCGCGGAAAGCCTCGCGCTGATTGGCGCCACCCACGCCCTGCCCATAGCGATCACGGCTGCCCTGATCGCGATAAGGCGTGCCGCGCCGATTGGACGGGTTGTGGTTCCACGTCTGCCTGTTGTTGCCGTTGCCGCTGATGCGGTTGTTGACGTTATTGACGTTGTTGTAGCGGTTGACGTTGATGTCGACGTCGCCATGCCCCCAGTTGAAACCGCCCCACAGCGAGTTCACGGCGGCAACACCCACGCCAAAGGCAATGCCCGCCGCCAATCCGGTAGCCACCGGATAGTAATAACCCGGCGGCGGCGGCCAATACGGCGGCGGGTAGCTGGGATAGGCCCAGGTACCGTAGACCACGGTCGGGTTATACGACGGTACGTACACCACTTCCGGATTGGCCGGCTCGATCTGGATCACCGTGGTGCTCGGCGCCGCGGCCGTGGGTGGCGCCTGCTGCACCACCACCTTCTGCTGCTCGGTCGTCTTGAGATTGCCGGCCTTCTGCGCCTGCGCGCGCAGGCGCTGCACGGAGGCCATGACATCATCGGGCTGGGCAAGAAAGGCGTCGCCCATATTCTGCACCCATTCGGGTTGCTGCTTCATTTGCGCCAGCACCTGGGGGAATGCCACCAACGATTGCACGCTGGGATCCCAGGGCGTGTTGGCTACCTGTTTCACCGCGTCGTCGCCCTGGATCTTGGGATGTGCCGCCGACCATGCAGCGGCATCGGCCACATTGCTGGGATAGGTACAGGCCATCAGTATCTGCGAGAGCAACGCATCCGGATACAAGGCAACCGGGGCGAGCATCTGATCGAGTTGCTGAGTGGAGAAACTCTTCTGCGTACTGCCCTGGGCGCTAGTCGCGCCTTGCGTACTTTGTGCGGCCACGGGACCCGCAATCATCAGCGGCAGGCATACGAGACATAGCAAGTAGATCCGCCAGAATCCGTGCTTCCCAGTCGTGTTCATGGTGCCGCTCCGGTGCCGCTCACGCGCTTGCACCAGCTTGATACGTCGCACGACGCATTGACCACTGCATTTATGCGCAAACGTCTCCAGTAAAACTACTTAAAAGGACCACCGGCCCTGCTCAAGGGGCGCGGTATCCGTAGATTTACCGCCTGCAGGTAAGTAGTAGTTCGCTGGGAGTCTGCCAAACAGAGCACGACCATAGCGTCGATCGCCGACCTTAAGGATGACCACCATGCGCCGCCTCCGCAATTCGCGCCTCACCTGTTCCCGCGCCCTGCTGGCGTCGGCTTGCATCATGGGCTTTGCGGTGACATCGGCAAAGGCGGACACCCCCGATTACTGGGATGGCGACTGGCATGGCAGCATCCAGCCCTATGGCTGGTTGCCCGGCATCAGTGCCAAAACGCGCTATCAGTTGCCCAACAATGGCGGCACGGTCGAGCAGAAGACCAACAACGACATCTTCGATTACCTCAGCGGCGCCTTCATGGTCGATGGCACGGTACGCAAGGGGGATTGGGGCTTCTATGGCGACTTCGACTGGGTGAAATTCAGCGACGAAAAGGGACGCTTCACCCGCATCGGCGGCGACCGCATAGGCGCCGATGCGAATCTCGATACGCGCTGGGGCATCAAGGGCGGCATGGTGACCCTGGCCGGCCTGTATACGATGGCCCATGGACAGCAGGGCTACATCGATCTGGTGTTCGGCATGCGCTACTTATGGATCAAGGGCAATCTGGACTGGAACTTCAACCTGACCGGCAACGGTGGCCGGCCGGATATCCAGAACAGCGGTCATCTCAACAACCAGACGCACGTCACCGACGGCATCATCGGCATTCGCGGCCGCTGGTCGCCGTTCGCCGGCAGCAACTGGTTCTTCCCCTATTACGTCGATGTTGGCGCGGGCAGTTCGGACAACACCTATCAGGCGATGATCGGCGTGGCCTACGCTTTTCACTGGGGCGATATCGCGCTCAATTACCGCGACGTCGAATACAAGCAAGGCAGCAGCGACAAATTCCTCAAGCAAGTGGAATTGAGCGGCCCTGCGCTAAGCGTGGCCTGGCACTTCTAGCATCAGCGTGTTGCGGGAGCTGCCGGCGTGAGCGATCCTCGTTCGAGCATTTTCGAAGAACCCAAACATGTCGCCGTCTTGCGGCGACTGCGGCTGATCAAGCCGGCGCATCGCACCCAGGCATTGCGCCGCGTGCTTATCGCGGTGGGGTTGGCATGGATTCCGCTGGCCCTGCTCTGCGCTGGACAGGCCTTGGTGACGGGTCACGACGAGTTGCTGCACGCCTTTTTCACCGATATCGCCGTGCATGCGCGCTTTGTCTTGGCCGTTCCGATCCTGATCCTTTGCGAATACATCATCCTTCCGCGACTGGACCTGACGGCACAGCACTTCGTCACCTCCCATATCATCGACGCCTCCGATCAGACGCGCTTCGATGAAGCCGTTGCTTCGACCCGGCGCCTGAGCCTGGGCGTGTGGCCCTCGGCAGCCATGACGATCATCGTCTATACGTTTGTCATCACCATTGCGATCACCGTACGCCAGAACGTGCTGCCGATCTGGCATTACGCACCCGATTCGCCGCATCTGTCGCCCGCCGGCTGGTGGCATATGTTGATCAGCCTGCCGCTGTTGCTGGGTTTGCTGCTGAGCTGGATATGGCGCGTGTTCGTATGGATGCGCTTTCTTCGTCAGGTGTCCCACATGGGGCTGCACCTGGTGGCCTCCCACCCCGACAAGGCGGGTGGACTGCTGTTTGTCGCCTTCTCGCCGCGCATGTTCGCGCCGCTTGCGCTGGCCATCGGCATCATCATCGCGGGCACCTTTGCCAATGAGGTGTTTCATCTGGGGCTCAATCCATTGGACCACCCGGCAACGCCGCTCGCCTCGGCGGCGGTGGTCGTGGTCATCTTTCTCACGCCGCCGCTGGTTTTCGGACGCATGCTGCTGATGGCATGGCGACGCGGCATCTTCGAGTACGGCGCACTGGCCAGCCGCCTGGGTACGCAATTTGAAGACAAATGGCTGAGGTCGGGCAACGTGGTCGATACGGAATCGCTGGAGAAACCGGATTTTTCCGCCGCCACCGATCTCTACAGCGTGACGGCCAACGTCTACGCCATGCGTCCCGTGCTGTTTGATGCGCGCGCGGCGTTGGCGCTCGCCCTCGCCACACTCATCCCGTTCGCTCCCATCTTTCTGACGGTGATTCCCGCCAAGGTCATTCTCACGCAGTTGTTGAAACTCGTCGTCTGAGCCGCGCCGCAGCGCCCACGCGGCGACCGCCGTGCCTTCTGAAAAGGAACGTGCACGCAGGGCTTGCCTTTGTACTGGCCCCGCCGCTGTCCGGTCATGCAACGCTGACCGTGCTTGCCCTGGCCATCGTGGCGGGCGTGGGCATCTACAACATGATCGGATCGCCACGGGCCTATAGCTGGATCCTCGGTACGGTGACGGCGTTGATGGTGCTCAGTGCAGCCGGCCAGGTTTCTTCGTTATCGCAGCTTGCGCTCGATCGGGTGATCGATGTCGCCGTCGGCGTCGGCTCGACCCCGCTGGTGGCGCTGGCCGCGCGACGACGTGAAGATATGGATGCCGCGAAGACGATCAGGTGCCGATGGGGCTGTATGTGGTCGGCGGCGACGGCATGCTGCAGGCCGTTTCGGTCCATATTGCCGATTACAGCGACTATGGCGAGGGTATCGAGATAGCCGTCTACGGCATCTCGGAGCCGCCGTTCGACGAGCTGTTTCCCTGTAGCTGAGGCGCCCCATTGCGTAAAAGCACGATGGCGGGCCTCCATATGGTGGCGCGCATGCGCGCATGCCCCGATACTTCTTGCGTTTGCGCCGACCTCTGAGCAAGAGCCATTGCGGCCGTCCCCAGGAGCGCCCTCGTGCAGTTTCGCCATTTGCGCTATTTCGCCAAGATCGTGGAAGCGGGCAGTTTTTCCCGCGCGGCGGCGCTCATCCATATCGCCCAGCCGGCCTTGAGCAAGCAGATTGCCGAGCTGGAAGACGAGTTCGGCGTCACCCTGCTCCACCGCAGCGCACGCGGCGTCACGCCCACGGCTGCCGGCGAAGTGCTTTACCAGGAAGCGCTGAAACTGATCCGGCAGGTGGACGACCTGCCCGCCGTGGTGCGCTCCGCGCAAGGCGAAATCCAGGGCGTGGTGTGTTTCGGCATGGCCTCGACCATGGCGCCGGCGCTGACCGGCAAGATGATGGAGATCTGCCGCGCCACCTTGCCCAAGATCACCCTGCGCTTCATCACCGGTGACAGCGAAACGCTGCGCGACAAAGTGGCCGCCAAGACCATCGACCTGGCCATCGTGTTCGAGAACGGGCCGGAGACCGGCTTCACGCGCGAGGTGCTGTTCCGCCAGCGGCTTTACCTGGCCAGCCGAAAACAGCAGGGCAAGGCTGAGAAGTCCACCACGCTGGCGAAGATCGCGCAGCTGCCGCTGATGCTGCCCACACCGACCAATGTGCTGCGCAAGGCGCTCGACCGCGAACTGGCCGCCGCCGGGCTGCACGCCGAACCGGTCGCCGAGTCGGATCTGTTCGAGGTGGTGTTGTCCGCCGTGGAGACCGGACTGGGGCACGCCATCCTGCCCAAGGGCGACTTCACCGATATGCCCGGGCACCCGGACATCGCCACCACGCCGATCGAGCCGCCGATCTATCTCACCGCCTGCCTGATCACCTCGCGGGACAAGCCGCTGACGCGCGCGGCCTCAGCGATCGAGGCGCAGCTGCTGGGCTTTATTCGCAGCCAGGTCGGCGCCTCCGCCTTCAAGGGCGCCCAATGGGTGGACGCCGAGCC
>NZ_JBFTRY010000190.1:0-6342 GCF_056399745.1 Dyella sp. 01N36 | reverse complement strand
GCACGCGGTTGTGAGCTGATTGTGGACTGGCAGCAGCTCAATCAACGCGTCGAAGGCGTACGACGGGCGGCATAGGCTCGCTCGTCATGAAAGGAGCCCTCGTGCCTCCCCTCTCTCCACATGAGGGCTCCTTGGGTCCCCGGGCGGTCGCGACGGAGTAGGTACCGTCGCGTCAGCGGGCCTGGGTCGTGCTGTCGGCCACCGCGTTGGCGGTGGTCGACAGCTGGGCTGCATCCCAGCCGCCGCCAAGCGCGCGGATCAGATCCACGCTGGCCTGCAGACGTCGTGTGCGCACTTGTTCCGCGCTGAGTTCGGCCTGCAGTTCGGCCGTCTGCGCGCTCACCACGTCGAGATAATTCACTGCGCCTTCGCGATAGCGATTGATCGCGATGGTCTGCGAATCGCCTGCGGCACTGGCGGCATCGTCTTGCTGATGTGCCTCCTTGCCGAGCTGTTGCAGCAGGGTGAGGTTGTCTTCCACCTGCTGGAACGCGTCGAGCACTACGCCGCGGTAGAGGCCCGCCGCCGCATCCAGGTTCGCCTGCGCGGCCTGCACCTTGGAGCGCCGCAGGCCACCATCGAACAGCGTCATCGCCAGATCCGGGCCGAGCGCCCAGTAACGGTTGCCGGCGCTCAACAGATTGCCCATGCCGGTGTCCTGCCAACCCAAGGCAGCGGAAAGGCTCAAGCGAGGGAAAAATGCCGCACGCGCCACGCCGATCTCGGCATTGGCGGCAAACACGCGCCGTTCGGCGGCGGCAATATCGGGGCGACGCTCCAGCAATTGCGACGGCACGCCAAGCGGAATCGCGGGCACCTTGATGGGTGCGTTGTCGACCGGCAGCGAGAAGCGCGACGCCGAGTCGCCCACCAACGTGGCGATGGCGTGTTCGGTCAACGCACGTTGCGCCTGCACGTCCGATACCTGTGCCTGGGCATCTGACAGTTGTGTCTTCGCGCGGCTCACATCGAGGCCCGAGGCCACGCCACCCTGGAATCGCCGCTGGGTGAGGTCGAGGCCTTGCTGGTACGCATCCAATGTGTCCGTGAGGATGCGCTCCTGTACGTCGTAGCCGCGCAGCCGCAGGTAGAGATCGGCAAGCTGTGCTTCAAGACTCAGCTTCACCGACGCGAGATCGGCTTGCGCTGCGTTCGCGTTCGCCTTGCCGGCAGCCAATTCGTTGCGCACGCGCCCCCAGAGATCGAGCTCGTAACCCAGCCCGAAACCCAAGGTCTCGGCGCTGTATTCGTTGGGTTGGCCGCTGCCGCGCAGCGGACGGTTATTCGACTGACGATTGCGCGAATCGGCGGCTACTACGCCCAACGTGGGATAGAGGTCCGAACGCGCTTCGCCCAGCAGCGCGCGTGCTGCGTCATAGCGCGCCAGGGCGACGGCAAGCGTTGGATTGGAGGCATCGAGTTGCTGCTCCAGGCGATCCAGCGTCGGGTTGGCATACACCGACCACCACGGTCCACGCGCCGCAATGTCGGATGGATGCGCGGGTGACCACAGGCCGTCGGAAGTCTGGCCGGCGTAGCTGCCAGGTACGGTACCGACGTCCGGCTTGGTGTAGGCCGGTGCAAGCGAGCAGGCCGGCAACAGCGCCACCAGTGCCAGCGGCGCGAGTCGACGCAGGGAGGAGAGCACGGGCATCATGGCTTCACTCCGGCTTGGCTGCGCCGTCATTGTCCACGGCCGCCACTTGCACCAGATCGCCCTGCGTCAGTGAGTCGGACGGATGATTGATCACGCGATCGCCGGGCTTGAGGCCCTTGTCGATGCGCAAGCGGTCGCCGAGATCCATCGCGATGTGGATATCGCGCAGCTGGACCTTGTGGTCGGCGCCCATGACGGCGAGCTGGGGTCCTTGTGCGCGGAAGATCAGAGCGGTTGCCGGCACGGTAAGCACATGGCTGTTGCCAGTCATGGGCAGATGCACTTCGGCATAGGCGCCGGGCAGCAGCTCGCCCTTGCGGTTGTCCACTTCAAACTGCGCCAGCAGCGAGCCGGATGTCTGGCTCACCGCGCCGGAGTTGCCGATCAGGCGCCCGGTGAACTGCTCGCCCGGGTGATCGGGCACGTCCAGTTGAACGCTCATATCCGGGCGAATGGCGTCGGCATAACCCTGCGGCACTTCCACGTAGAGGCGCATGCGCGTGGTGTCCGACACGGTGAACAGGGCCGGCGCGTTCTCGCTGTTGGCGCTGATCAGGTCGCCGATATCGGTGTTGCGTGCGGTCACCGTGCCCGCGAACGGCGCGGTGATGTGCTTGAACGCTTCCAGCGCGGCGATGCGATCGACATCTGCCTGCGCGCCGAGCACGTTGGCCTGCGCAGCTTCGGCTTCGCCGGCTTTTTCGTCGGCTTCCTGCTTGGAGACGGAATTGGACTGGAGCAGGTTCTTCCAGCGTTTGTCGGTGAGCGCGGCCAGTCGTGCATTCGCCTGTGCGCGGGCGAGGTTGGCCTTGGCCTGTTCGAACTGCTGGTCGAGTTCCGGCGTATCGATCTCGGCCAGCGACTGGCCTGCGGCGACCTGGCTGCCGATGTCGTGGCTCCAGCTCTTGAGGTAGCCGCTGACGCGCGCGTGGATGGGCGCGCCGATCCACGCATCCAGACGACCGGGCAGCGTCATGCTCGCTTGCCCATGGCCTCCCTCCGGGGTGACCAGCTGCACGCTTGGGGTGACCTGGGCGTTCGTCCACTTCACGACGCGGTGGTAGTCATAAGCGCGCACGGAAATGCCGGCGATGGTGGCGAGCAGGGCCAGCGCGAGCCCGATGCGCACGGCGCGGCCGAGCCTGGGCGTGCGCGTGGACGTGCCGATGGTGGCGTCATGCGACATGGATGGGTACTCCAGAGGCGGAATCGGATGCGAGCTGTGTCTGCGTGCGGCCGTGCACGATGCTGAAGATCACAGGGACGAAGAGCAGGGTGGCGAACGTCGCAAACAGCAGACCGCCGATCACGGCGCGGCCCAGCGGCGAGTTCTGTTCGTGCGTCAGCGCCATGGGCAACATGCCGATGATCATCGCCAGCGCGGTCATGCAGACCGGACGAAAGCGCGTGAAGCCGGCTTCGAGCGCGGCCTTCACTGCATCGCCATGTTCGGCCAGGCGCTCGCGACAGAAGCTGACGACGAGGATGGAGTTGGCCGTTGCCACGCCCATGCACATGATGGCGCCGGTCAGCGCCGGAACCGACAACGTGGTGTGCGAGAGGAACAGCACCCACACGATGCCGGCGAGCGCGGCGGGCAGGGCGGTGATGATCACGAACGGATCCAGCCACGACTGGAAGTTCACCACGATCAGCAGATAGATCAGCACGATCGCCCCGACCAGGCCGAAGGCCAATCCACCAAAGGCCTCGTTCATGGTGCCCACCTGGCCATGCAGGCTGACCAGCGTGCCCTTGGGACGCGAAGCGGCAAATTGGTCCAGCACCTTCTGCACGTCGCCCGCTACGGCGCCCAGATCGCGATCCTGCACGGCCGCATAGATGTCGAACGACGGCAGGATGTTGTAATGCGAAACCACCGCCGCGCTGGGCACGCGCGTGAACGTGGCCAGTCCGCCCAGCACCTGGCTGGCGCCCTTGCCGGCCGGCGTCACCGGCAGGCCGGCCAGGTCGGCCATGCTGTCCATCTTGTATTGCGGCGTGGCGGCCACGATGGGATAGGACACGCCATTCCTGGGATTGAGCCAGAACGTCGGCGCCACCTGCGAGCTGCCGGCCAGCGAAGCGACCATGCTGTTGGTGACGTCGCGCTCGGTCACGCCCAGGCGGTCGGCGCGGGTGCGGTTCACTGTCACGTTGAGCTGGGGATAGCTGCTGCTCTGCTGCAGACGCACGTCCGCGATGCCGGGCACGCTGCGCAGGCGCTTGAGGATGTCGTTGGCGTACGCTTCATTGGCCTTGAGGTCGCGGCCGGCAATGGAAATGTCCAGCGGCGCCGGCGCGCCGAAGTTCAAGATCTGCGAGCTCATGTCGGCCGGGAGGAACGCAAACTGCGTGCCGGGAAATTCGCGCGGCAGCTGCGCACGCAGCTCGCGCACGAAATCGGCGGTCGGCGCGTGGTCTTCTTTCAGCACGACCTGGATGTCGCCATCCTGCGGACCGATGGTGCCGCTGGCGTTGTAGACCATGTTCACGCCCGACAGCGGCAGGCCGATATTGTCGATCACCGTGTCCAGCTGGTCGGCTGGAATGACCTGGCGTATCGCATGTTCGATGCGGTCGAACTCGGCCGCGGTTTCTTCGACCCGCGTGCCCATGGGGGCGCGCACGTGCAGGGCGATGGCGCCGGCATCCACGTCAGGGAAGAAGTCGCGACCAAGCAGGGGCATCAGCGCGAACGATGCGATGACGAAACCAAGAAAGCCGATGACAAAGCGGCGGCGATGGGCAAGCGCCACTGTCAGGGTGGCGTGGTACACGTCACGCGCCTGCGAAAAACGGTGCTCGAAGCGCTGCTGGAAGCGAACCATGGAAGCCACCAGTGCGCGCCGGGTGCGTCGCGCCGGCTGGTCGCCTTCGTGATGGTTGAGATAGTCGTCTTCCGGGTGGTCGCCCGGGCCTTTTTCGATGTGGTGGGGTTTGAGCAGGGCCATCGCCAGCGTCGGCACCAGGGTGCGCGAGAGCACGAAGGACGACACCATCGCAAAGATCACCGCAAGCGCCATCGGCCGGAACAGAAAACCCGCGATGCCGTCCAGCAGGAACATCGGCACGAATACGATGCAGATGCACAGCAGCGATACAAAGGCCGGCGTCACGATCTGTCGGGCGCCGTCCATGATTGCCGTGCGGACGTCCTTGCCTTGCTCAAGATGCCAGTTGATGTTTTCGATAGTCACCGTGGCATCGTCAACCAGGATGCCCACTGCCAGCGCGAGTCCGCCCAGCGTCATCACGTTGAGCGTTTGCCCCGTGGCCGAGAGCAGGGCGATGGCCGAGAGGATGGCCAGGGGGATCGACACCGCGATGATCACGGTGGACCGCCAGCTGCCCAGGAAGATCAGGATCATCACCGAGGTAAGCAGGGCCGCGATGACGCCCTCGCGCGCCACCGACGAAATCGCCGCCTTCACAAAGATCGACTGATCGCTGAGCAACGAGACCTTCAGATTGGCAGGCAGCGATTCGAGCACCCGCGGCATCAGCTGCTTGATGCCGGACACCACGGCCAGCGTCGATGCATCGCCCACCTTGAGCGCCGGCATCAGCACGGCGCGCTTGCCATCCACGCGCACCACATTGGTTTGCGGTGCGGCGCCGTCGCGCACGTGGGCCACGTCGCCGATGGTGATGGTGGCGCCATGCACCGTTTTGACCGGCAGCTGATTGAGCTCGTCGACCGCGTCAGGGCTGTTGTTGAGCTGCACGTGGTACTCGGCCATGCCGATCTTGGCCGTGCCGACCGGGATGATCTGGTTCTGCGCGGCCAGCGCGTTACTCACGTCCTGCGCGGACAAACCGTTCGCCGCCAGCGCACGCGGATCAAGATCCAGCGTGACCTGGCGGGCAGCGCCGCCGTAGGGCGTGGGCACGGCGACACCCGGCACCGAGGTGAGCATCGGACGCATCACATTGAGGCCGAGATCGAGGATCTTCGCCTCGGACAGGCTCGTGCTCGACAGCGCCATCTGCAGGATCGGCACGGTGGAGGCGTTGTAATTGAGGATCAGCGGCGGCGTGATGCCCGGCGGCATCTGCTTGAGCACCGTCTGCGAAATCGAGGTCACCTGCGCCGTGGCCGTGCGGATATCCACGCCGGG
Organism: Dyella sp. 01N36; assembly: GCF_056399745.1. Classification (NCBI taxonomy): domain Bacteria; kingdom Pseudomonadati; phylum Pseudomonadota; class Gammaproteobacteria; order Lysobacterales; family Rhodanobacteraceae; genus Dyella; species Dyella sp. 01N36. Next base: position 564 of record NZ_JBFTRY010000190.1, on the reverse strand, counting down.
CTGGAAGAAAATCTTGACGATACCCATGCCGGGCAGCGACTGCGATTCGATGTGCTCGATATTGTTGACCGAGGTGCTGAGCTGGCGTTCGTAGTAGTAGACGACGCGGCCGGACATCTGATCGGGCGGCAGCCCGTTGTAGCTCCACACCACGCTGATCACCGGAATGCCGATATTCGGGAAGATATCGGTCGGCGTGCGCAACGCGGCCAAGGGGCCGGCGATGAGGATAAGCACGGCCAATACGATGAAGGTCAGCGGTCGTGACAGGGCGATTCGGACAAGAGCAAGCATGGACGTTGCAGCCTGGAGGCCTGAGGCCCGACGCTGGCCATGATGGCAAGGCAATCTTGTGGAAACCTTTTGGCAGGCGCGGCTTGCTCTCCAGCTCGTCATTCCGGCCTGCGCGGGAATGACGAGCAAAAGCAGCGGGCGATGCCGCTTAACCCGACGCTGCGGCCATCCGGATACGCACCAGCAACCCCCGCCCCAACGGTGACTCCAGCAACTCAATGGACGCCTCGTGCAACTCGATTGCTCGCTGCACAATGCTCAGCCCCAGAC
>NZ_JBFTRY010000189.1:0-6353 GCF_056399745.1 Dyella sp. 01N36 | reverse complement strand
CGCCTGGGTGTATCGCTTCGTAGGCTTGTCGCGCACAGGGTGCGCTCCCACAGGAGATCTGCCGCCTTACACAGGCGGCAGCGCCGCAAAATCCGGGTGCAGTTCAGCGCGCGCTGAAAACGCCGCCAACTGCGGATAAGCCTTCGCATCGATCACATCGGCTGCCACCAATTGCGTGAAGCCCCAGGCAACGGCGATGGTCACATCGGCCTGGCCTGGTTCGCTTCCAAAGATCCAGCCGTCGACACCACTCAGTTCGCGTTCCAGCAAATCGTGGGCCGCATGCAATTGCCCTTWGACGCGCTTGATCCAGCCTTCGTCGCGTTTGTCCGGATCGCGCTTGTCCTCGTAGACGATCTGCACGGCTTTTTCGCTGGCGGCGAGCGCGATACCGGTGAGGCGCAGTGCGCGTTGCCGGTCGGCTGCATTCGTCGGCATCAATGCGACGCGATCGCTTTGCGCCTGGGCCCAGTCGATGATCAGGCCCGACTCGGTAAGCATGCAGCCATCGTCCAGCACCAGCGTGGGCGCTTTCACCAGCGGATTGATCTGCTGGAACTCATCGAAATGCCGGAACACCGACATCGAGCGATGCGTGAAGGGGATGCCCAGCAGCCGCAGCGAAATGGCAGTGCGGCGCACGTACGGTGAATCGAGCATGCCGATCAGTTCCACGAACACCTCCGTCAGGAATGAAAGACGACGGTCTTGCTGCCGTTGAGCAAGACGCGGTCGTCCAGATACAGCCGCAGCGTGCGCGCGAGCACGCGGCGCTCGATGTCACGGCCGATGCGAATGAGATCTTCCGGCGTATCGGCGTGGGTGACCCGTTCGATGTCCTGCTCGATGATCGGGCCTTCGTCCAGCTCGGCCGTGACGAAATGCGCGGTGGCGCCAATCAGCTTGACGCCGCGGCGGTACGCCTGGTGATACGGACGGGCGCCCTTGAAGCCGGGCAGGAACGAGTGATGGATGTTGATGCAGCGGCCAGCGAGTGTTTGCACCAGCTCGCGCGACAAAATCTGCATGTAGCGCGCGAGCACCACCAGATCCGCCTGCGATTGCTCGATCAGTGCGGCCAGTGCGCCTTCCTGGTCGGCGCGGCTGTCACGGTCCACCGGCAGGTAGTGGAAAGGAATTCCGTCGAGATCCAAATGGCGATAGGTTTCGCGCGGATGGTTGGCAATGACGCCGGCGATATCCATCGGTAGCTCGCCGATCCGCCAGCGATAGAGGATATCGGCCAGGCAGTGGTCGAACTTGGACACCAGCAGCAACACGCGCCGACGTTGCGCACGATTGCGCAGCATCCATTGCATGCCCAGTTGCTGGGCGAATCCCTCGAAACCCGGCTTCAGCGCGTCGAGGTCGCGTTCGGCGTCTTCGAACACCAGGCGCATGAAGAAGCGGCCCGTCTCGGCATCGCCGAATTGCTGTGCTTCGATGATGTTGCCGCCGTTTGCGGCCAGATGGTTCGACACTGCCGCCACGATGCCAGCACGGTCAGGACAGGAGAGTGTCAGGACGAACTGGCCGGGAATGATCATGGCATGCGCTTCATGGCGTCCGATGAAGAATCAGTTCCAGCACCGCCTTGGTGCCGAAGAAGGCAAGCAGCAGCACACCCATGCCCACCAGGGTGAGATTGACCGCGCTACGGCCGCGCCAGCCATGCCGCCAGCGGCCGATGAGCAGGGTGCCGAACACCAGCCACGCGATGATCGACAGCACCGTCTTGTGGATCAAGTGCTGGCCGAACAGGTTGTCCACGAACAGGATGCCGGTGAGCAAGGTGAGCGTGAGCAGCAGGAAACCGGCGCCGATCAGCCGGAACAGCAGCGTCTCGGTCAGCGTCAGCGGTGGCAGCGCGCGCATCCAGGTGCCCACCTGGCGATGGCGCAGCGCGCGCTCCTGCACGGCGAGCAGGATGGCCAGCGCCGCGGCGATGGACAGCACGCTGAAAGCCAGCAGCGCCACCGTGACATGCAGCTTGATCTGCCATTCCAGCGGCAGCGGCGCCGTGACAGGAGCGGCAAAGATGTCCAGCCCCAGCAGCAAGGCGGTGAGCGGAAATACGATCACGCCGAGCGCGGCCACCGGTCGCCAGATATTCACCACCAGGGTGAAGGCCGAGACCACGCAGGCGACCAGCGACAGCGCGGAAAAGAAATGCAGGTCGAGCGCGCCGCGATGGGCGCCCAGCAGGGTGCCGGCGTGGAGTAGCACGGCACTGCCAGCCAGCAGCAGCGCGGAGCGGTTCAATGGTTGCCCACCTCCGAGCAGCGGCCGGGCCAAAGCCGTCGCTGCGGTGAGGTAGAGCACGATGGCGAGCAGGGCAAAAAGGACGGTGGCGGCCATAGCGGGCGAGTGTGGCATGGGGCCTTGGGGGTGGGTAGAGGGGGCACGTCGTTGTGACGGGGCGCCGTCCGCATGGTTTGGGGACGTGCGATCGGCCATCCCTCGTCCCAATTTGAACGGGCCCGCCCCACGCCCGCACCAGCGGTTGCCATCCCGCTATAATCGACCTTTTCCGCCCACCGGCCTGACCATGTTCGAGTCCCTCAGCCAACGCCTCTCCACCACCGTCAACCGCTTGCGCGGCCGTGGCCGCCTGACCGAGGAAAACATCCGCGAGTCGATGCGTGAAGTGCGCATTGCGTTGCTGGAGGCCGACGTCGCCCTGCCGGTGGTGCAGGCCTTGATCGAGCGCGTGAAGGTGCGTGCCGTCGGCCAGGAAGTGATGAAGAGCCTGTCGCCGGGCCAGGCGCTGGTGAAGGTGGTCAGCGACGAGCTGACGGCAGTGATGGGCACTGCCAATGCAGAGCTCAATCTTGCCCAGCAGCCGCCGGCCGTCGTGCTGATGGCGGGCCTGCAGGGTGCGGGTAAGACCACCACGGTGGCCAAGCTCGCGCGTTTCCTCACCGAGCGCAAAAAGAAGAAGGTGATGGTGGTGAGCTGCGACGTCTATCGTCCGGCCGCCATCGAGCAGCTGCGCACGCTGGCCGAGCAGGTCGGCGTGAAGTTCTTCCCGTCCGAGGCCGGCCAGAATCCCGTTGATATTGCCAAGGCCGCCATCGCTGCGGCCCGCCGCGAAGTGGTCGACGTGCTGCTGGTCGAYACCGCCGGCCGCCTGCATGTGGACGARGCGATGATGGCCGAGATCAAGGCSYTGCACGCCGCGATCACGCCGGTCGAGACGCTGTTCGTGGTCGACTCCATGACCGGCCAGGACGCGGCCACCACCGCCAAGGCGTTTGCCGAGGCGCTGCCGCTCACCGGCGTGGTGCTCACCAAGACCGACGGTGACGCCCGTGGCGGTGCGGCCCTCTCGGTACGCTATGTCACCGGTCGTCCGATCAAGTTCCTTGGCGCGGGCGAGAAGACCGATGCGCTGGAACCGTTCCATCCCGACCGCGTCGCGCAGCGCATCCTGGGCATGGGCGACGTGCTGTCGCTGGTCGAGGAAGTGGAGCGCAAGGTCGACCAGGAAAAGGCGCAGAAGCTCGCCGAGAAGGTGATCAAGGGCAAGCGCTTCGATCTCAACGACATGCGCGACCAGCTCGAGCAGATGTCCAATATGGGCGGCCTGGCCGGCCTGATGGACAAGCTGCCGGGCGTATCGGGCCTGCCCGATAGCGTCAAATCCAAGGTCAACGACGGCGAGATCAAGCGCATGGTCGCGATCATCCAGTCGATGACCAAGAAAGAACGCCGTCATCCGGATCTGTTGAATGGTTCGCGCCGTGCCCGCGTGGCGCGCGGCTCGGGCACGCAGCCGGCCGACGTCAACCGTCTGCTCAAGCAGTACATGCAGATGGAAAAAATGATGTCCAAGCTGTCCAAGGGCGGCAGCAAGGGCCTGTTGCGCCAGATGCGTGGCGCCATGAAGGGCATGGGCGGCATGGGCGGTGGTTTGCCCCCGATGCGCTGAGACTGAACGGTCCGGCCAGTCAATCTGGCCGAATTTGCCTGCCAGCTCTTCCTTTTTCCTCAAAATTCATTAAAATGCCGCGTTCACCGCGCACCGCTGAGTGCGTGCTGCCGGCATCCCGGCAACTCTGGAGCTTTTACTTATGGTCAAGATTCGTCTTTCGCGCGGCGGCGCCAAGGGCCGTCCGTTCTACCACATCGTTGTCACCGATCAGCGCAACAAGCGCGACGGCCGCAGCATTGAGAACGTCGGTTTCTACAACCCCGTTGCTTCGGGCAAGGACAAGCGCCTTGAGCTGAACGTTGCCCGCGTGCAGGAGTGGGTGGGCAAGGGTGCGCAGCTGACCGACAAGGTCGCCGCCCTCGTCAAGGAAGCCGGCAAGCAGCAGGCTGCCTGAGTATGACGGCAGCCGGTCGGCGCGTCCTGGTGGGACGCATCGTCGGGCTGTACGGCGTGCAGGGCTGGCTCAAGATCGAATCCTGGACTGAGCCCCGCACGAAGATCTTCACTTACCAACCTTGGCTGCTGAGTTCGGCGCCGGGTGCGGAAACGGAGATCGCAGGAGTGAAGGGTCGTCCGCAGGGCAAAGGGCTGGTAGCCCAGCTGCCCGGAGTGGACGACCGGGATACGGCGGCAGCGTTGGTCGGGCAGGACATTTATGTCTCCCGCGAGCTGCTGCCACCTCCTGGCAAGGATGAGTATTACTGGGTCGATCTCGAAGGTCTCGAGGTCGTCACCACGGAAGGCGTGGCACTGGGGCGAGTGAGTCATTTGTTCGCAACCGGCGCCAACGACGTCGTGGTAGTGAAGGACGGTACGCGCGAGCGGCTGGTGCCTTTCATCCAGGGATCTTATGTGCGTTCGGTGGACTTGTCCGACGGGCGCATGGTGGTGGACTGGGATCCTGAATTCTGAGCGCGCCACGCGCTGCATCAAGGGTTGAGGATCATGCGCATCGATGTCGTCACGTTGTTTCCCGACTTCATGCGTCAGTGTGCTGCCGTTGGCGTGGTGGGGCGGGCCCAGCAGCGTGAGCTGCTACAGGTGGAAACCTGGAACCCGCGCGATTTCGCCACCGACAATTACCGCACCGTGGACGGCCGCACCTGTGGCGGCGGGCCCGGCATGGTGATGCTGATTCAGCCTTTGCGCGATGCCTTGAAGGCAGTGCGCGAGGCCGCACCGGAACCGGTGCATGTGATCTACCTCAGCCCGCAGGGCGCGAGGTTGACGCAGGGTAGGGTGGAAGCGCTGGCCAAGTTGCCGCGCATCGCCTTGCTCTGCGGGCGTTACGAAGGTGTGGACGAGCGTCTGCTGGCGCACGAGGTCGACGAAGAGCTTTCTATCGGCGATTATGTGCTGTCCGGCGGTGAGCTTGGCGCCGCGGTGATCATCGATGCCGTGGGCCGCTTGCAGGACGGTGCGTTGAATGACGCGCAGTCGGCGCAGCAGGATTCGTTTTCGGACGGACTGCTGGATTGCCCGCACTATGCAAAGCCGGTGCATGACGCACTGGGAGACGTGCCGGACGTATTGCTCTCCGGCGACCACGCGGCCATTCGTCGCTGGCGCCTGAAGCAATCGCTGGGACGGACCTGGTTGCGGCGTCCCGATCTTTTGGCGCAGCGCGCGCTGGATGCACAATCCCGAGCGCTGTTGGACKAATTCCGCCGCGAGCATGCTCAGCAGACGCGGCACGACGATACGGCCCATTAAGGGCGCAGAAATTAGACAGGTGTTGCCATGAACAAGATCATCGAACAGTTCGAAGCCGAGCAGATCACCCGCCAGCTGCCGGAATTCGGCCCTGGTGACACCGTGGTGGTCAACGTGAAGGTGAAGGAAGGCAACCGCGAGCGCGTTCAGGCGTTCGAGGGTGTTGTCATCGCCAAGCGCAGCCGCGGCCTGCATTCGGCCTTCACCGTGCGCAAGATCTCGCACGGCACGGGCGTGGAGCGCGTGTTCCAGGCGCACAGCCCGGCCATCGACTCGCTGGAAGTGAAGCGCAAGGGCAAGGTGCGTGGCGCCAAGCTGTACTACCTGCGCAACCTGGAAGGCAAGGCTGCCCGCATCAAGGAAGACGTGGCTGCTGTGTCGGCCGCCAAGGCTGCGAAGAAGAAGGCTGCTGCCGAGTAATTCGGGCGCCTCTTTCGATTCGATTCGACGAAACCCCGCGGAGCGATCCGCGGGGTTTTTGTTTGGGCTTTTTTGGCCCGCCGTCCGAAGAGACCTGATTTCTGCTCGTCATCCCGGCGCAGGCCGGGATCCAGAGCCTCGGTGTTTGGTCGTCGCCTCTCCGCCAGCGTGCCGCCTACGCGGCGGGCGTTTCGATCGGCTGCCGCCGACCGAGTCACTTTTCTTTTGCTGGCCCAAAAGAAAAGTAACCCAAAGAAAATGGCCTGATAACGCCCGCAGCATCGTG
>NZ_JBFTRY010000188.1:0-6389 GCF_056399745.1 Dyella sp. 01N36 | reverse complement strand
CGACGATACGCCGCAGTCGCGCACAGGGTGCGCTCCCACAGAGAGATCGCTACCCTACCCGCATGGATATCGTTTTCATCGAAGACCTGCGCATCGATGCCGTCATCGGCATCTACGACTGGGAGCGCCGCGTGCGGCAGACGCTGTCGTTCGACATCGAAATGGCGTTCGACAACACCGTGCCTGCCGCCAGCGACGACATCGCGCTTACGCTCAATTACAAGGACGTGTCCAAGCGCCTGATCGATTATGTCGGCGCGTCCAGCTTCGGCTTGGTGGAGACGCTGGCGGAAAAATGCGCCGCCATCATTCGCGAAGAGTTCGGCGTGTCGTGGGTGCGGTTGAAGCTCTCCAAGCCTGGCGCCGTGCGCGGCGCCAAGTCGGTGGGCGTGCGCATCGAACGCGGTACGCGACCGCAGTGACGCGCTGATCTGATGGCACGCGTCTATCTGAGCCTGGGTTCCAACCTCGAACCCGCGCATTATCTCCGTGCCGCCATCGACGAGCTGCGCGCGCGCTTCGGCGCGCTCTCGGTGTCGCCCGCCTACCGCAGCAAGTCGGTGGGTTTTGATGGCGCGGATTTCGTGAATCTGGCCGTGGGGCTGGACACGGATCTTTCTCCCGAAGCGCTCAACGACTGGTTGCACGCGCTGGAAGACCGTCATGGTCGCCGTCGTGACGTGCCGCGCTATTCCGACCGCACGCTCGATGTCGACATCGTCTTGTACGACGACCTGGTGCGGCAGGGCGAAGGTCATCTGGATATCCCGCGCAAAGAGCTGCGCCACGCCTTCGTGCTCAAGCCCATCGCCGATATTGCGCCGCAGCTCAAGCATCCGCTGACCGGCCAGACCATGGCCGCGCTGTGGTCGTCGTTTCCCGCCGATAGCGAACCGCTGGTGGTCGAGCCGCTTTAAGCGCTCGCGTGCGCGACTTGCGGTGACCAATCCGCGCGCCTCGTTCCTTTGCTGGCGATGGCTTTTCGGACTCGTCCGATTTCCTGCAAATTTCCCGTGAAATACGCTGTGGCCTTCAAGTCGGCCCATTGGCGTTGCGCGTTTCGCGGGCGCCGTTTTGCCGTTCCATCCGCCATACCGGCATGCAGTGAACGCAAGCAGAGTCAGCAGGGAAGCATGTCGAACCCGCGCAAAGATGTTGCATCGATCCGCTATGTGATCTGTCCGCATTGCCAGAGCGCGGCCGCGCACGGCATCCGCAGTTGTTCCGGCTGCGATGCCGTCGTGAGTTACGGTACGCCGCTGGTACTCGTCATCGTGACGTGCGCGGCGGCGGCGTGGCTGGGCTTCAAGGCGCATCGCTTCTTCTACGATTCCTGGCTGTTGGTGCTGTTGCTCGCCATCATTGCGGCCGGCGGCGTGCTGAGCCTGCTGTGCGAGGCATTCGATGAGCGCGTGGTGTTCCGACCCAAGCGCCGCTCCTGGTAACACGCCGGCCCGGCCTGACATCTGCCTGACACCAGCGGCGCCAGCACTGTCCCGGCGACACAACTAATGCTAGAAACCTTTCCACCTAACATGGAATGGGGGTAGGGATATGGCAGGTCGTTTTTCGCGCAGCTGGAGCCTGATGAAGGCCAGTGCGGAAGTGTTGCGTTCGGACAAGTCGCTGTTGATGTTCCCGCTGGCCTCCAGCATCTGCTGCCTGCTCGTGGCAGCCAGCTTCCTGGTGCCGATCATCGTTGCACTGATGGCGTCCGGCGCAGCTGTCGAGCAAGGTCATCGCATGACCGTCGGCGGCTATGTGCTGTTGTTTCTGTTCTACCTCGTGCAGTACTTCGTGATCATCTTCTTCAACACCGCACTGGCCGGCGCTGCATTGGCCCGCTTGCGCGGTGAGCCCACCAGTTTTGGCGAGGGCATGGCAGTGGCACGCTCGCGCATCGTCAACATCTTCGGCTATGCACTGATCGCCGCCACCGTGGGTCTGGTGCTGCGTGCCTTGCAGGAGCGCCTCGGTTTGATCGGTCGCCTGGTCGCCGGCTTCCTTGGTCTGGCCTGGACCGTGGCGACCTTCCTGGTCGTGCCGGTGCTGGCCAGCCAGGACGTGGGTCCGACCGAAGCGATCTCGCGCAGCGTGGAATTGCTCAAGCGCACCTGGGGCGAAAACATCATCGGCAACGCCGGCATCGGCGTGGTGTTCGGCCTGTTGATGTTCGTCGCCATCCTGGTGGCCGCGCTGCTCGTCGGCGGCGCCTTTGCCACGCAGTCGATCACGGCCATCATTGCGGCCATCGTGATCGTGGTGGTGGGCCTGACCATGCTCGGCCTGGTCCAGGCCTCGCTGCAAGGCATCTACGCCGCTGCGCTGTATCGCTACGCCGAAGAGGGCGAAGTGGGTTACGGCTTTGACCAGGCGATGCTCGAGCAGGCCTTCAGGCCCAAGAAGAAGTAAATCGTCTGAGTCGATGCATGAAAGGAAAGGGCGCTGCGGCGCCCTTTTTCTTGCTCACACGGAAAGCGTGCGTCCGCCATCCACGCGGATGATCTGGCCCGTCACGAACGGCGCGTCGCGCAGCAGCCATAGCACTGCGCCGGCGACGTCCTCGGGCGAGCCGGCTCGCTGCAGTGGCGTGCGCGCGAGCATGGCCTGCTGGTCGTCGTAGGCCTTGCCATCACTCGGCCACATCACGGCGCCTGGCGCCACGCCGTTGACGCGCACATCGGGGCCCAGATCAAGGGCGAGCGAACGCGTCATCGCTTCCAGCGCTGCTTTCGCCATGCAATAGACCGGATGGTTGGCGAGCGGGCGTTCCGCGTAGATGTCCACGAGATTGACGATGGCGCCGCGTGCGGCGCGCAGGGCAGGCGTGGCCGCCTGGGCGAGGAAGAACGGCGCCTGCGCGTTGGAGGCAAACAGTTCGTTCCACTGYGCCGGTGTCGCCGTACCCACCGGCGTGGGATAGAACGCCGACGCATTGTTGACCAGCGCATCCAGACGTCCGAAGCGATCGAGTGCGCGCTGCACCACGCCCGGCAATGCACCGAGATCGGCCAGTTCCGCTTGCACGATGCACGTGCTGTTGCTGCGCTGCCGTTCCAGCGAGGCGGCCAGCAATTCGGCGTCGGCGGCCGAGTGGCGGTAGTGCAGCGCCAGATCGTAGCCTGCCGCATGCAGAGTCCGGGCAATCACGGCGCCGACGCGTTTGCCCGCGCCGGTGATCAGGGCCACCGGGCGCTCGTGCTGAGTATTCATGCGTGGGCTCCTGCGTGACGCAACCAGGGCGCGAGCTTGCCCCAAAGCACTGGCGACGTCATCCCGCCGGCGCCGTGGTGTCCGCGGAAGCGGCGTCGGCGTCAGTGGCCTGCGTCTCGAATGGCGTGCTGAACATGGCGATGGCGGTGCGCGCCACCTGTCCGGTGTCGTAATACGCGTAACTGCCCACGCCTACCGCACCGACCACCGGGATCCAGCGCGAGAGGCCACTCCCTACGGCGCGCTGGGTCACCTTGATGCCGACGGTCTTGGCCACGCGCTCGATCAGCGAGGTGGTGACGCGACGAAACAGCAGTCGATCGCCGACGCGCACCACCAGGTCGCGGAACGCCTGCGCGGCCGTGTGCCGGAACAGGCACCACAGCATCTGCTCGCGGCCCAGCTCCGAGTGCTGGCCATAGGCGGCCGCGATGTCGCTGACCATCTGCGCCTGGATCTTCCAGATCGCCACGACTTCCGGCAGCACGGTGAGCCAGCCCAGCGGGCCTGGCGGCAGGGCCAGCGAGCCGGCGGTAAGGCCGGCGCGTTGCTGCGCGCGGGTGGCGAGGCGGCGGGCTTCCTTCTCGGGATCGCGGGCGCCGGGCACCTGGCTATCGGGAATCTGGCTCACGAAATCCAGGATGGCCTGGGTCACGCGGCCATGGTCGGCGATGACGGCCGGTAGCTGGTTAGAAGACGGGGACATGGACCGGGCTCGGCAGGGCGGCGGATGCCGCGCGACGCCCCAGTCTAGGCCGCGCGCGTGAAAACCCGCTGAGCCCCGGGACCGGGCCGGACCTGAACGCAGGAACTTGCCCGACCAAGCATGACTTCTGGGGCAGGCGGGGTCTGGTCTAGAATGGCAATGTTATAACGTATCGAAAATAACAACGACCGCCCCCTTCCCGGACACCCAATGAAACGTAGCCTGCTTGCCGTGAGTCTTGCCGTTGCCTTTGGCGCCTTCCCCGCCGCCTACGCCCAGACCAGCTCGACCCCAGATACCAGCACCGTCAACGCGCCCACGCCCACCGATGGCAGCGACGTGGGCTCCACGGGTGTCACGCGCAACCAGCCTGCTGGCAAGGTGAAGCAACTGGGCACGATCGACGTGAGCGCAGCGCTCGACCAGGCGCGCAATTCGCTGTCGCCGGACACCGGCAGCAGCCAGTACGTGATCGACCAGAAGGCCATCCAGGCGCTGCCGCTTGGCGACTCGACGCCGTTGAACCAGGTGATCCTGCAGGCGCCGGGCGTGGTCCAGGATTCCTACGGTGGCCTGCATGTACGCGGAGACCRCGCCAACCTGCAGTACCGCATCAATGGCGTGATGCTGCCCGAATCGATTTCCGGTTTCGGCCAGGTGCTGGATGCCCGCACCATCCAGAGCGTGACCCTGCTCGATGGCGCCCTGCCGGCGCAGTACGGTGAGCGCACCGCCGCCGTCGTCGATATCACCACCAAGGCGGGTTCGTCGCTGGGCAATGGCGGCAGCGTGGGCATCACCGGTGGCTCGTTCGGCACGGTCAATCCCAATGCTTCGCTGTGGGGCAGCAACGATCGCTGGAGCTGGTTCCTGACCGCCAACTACATGGAGAGCGACGTCGGCATCGAGAATCCGACGCCGAGCCGTACGCCGATCCACGATCACACCAACCAGGTGAAGGCCTTTGGTGACATCAGCTACCTGATCGACAACGACACGCGCATCAGCTTCATATTCGGCGCGAGCAACAGCCGCTTCCAGATTCCCAACAACCCCAACCAGGAGCCGCAGTTCGGCTATCTGGATACCGTCAATTTCAACTCTGCCGACCTCAACGACCGCCAGAACGAGCAGACGCGCTTTGGCGTGCTCTCGTTGCAGGGCAAGTTCGGCGATACGGCGTATCAGGTGTCGCTCGGCCAGCGCTTCAGCGGGTTGCAGTACATGCCCGACGAAATCGGCGACCTGATGTTCAATGGCGTGGCCGCTGCCATCAACCAGAGCGATCGTGCCAGCACGTTGCAGGCCGACTTCTCGATGCCGTGGGGTGGCAGCCATACGCTGCGTTACGGCCTGTACGGCAACTTCGATCAGGCCACCACCAACACGAACTCGTTGGTGTTCCCGGCCAACCCGGACGGCAGCCAGGCCAGCACGGTGCCGTTCAATATCTTCACCGGCGACAAGATTACCGCCCGAACCTGGGCCGCCTATGTGCAGGACGAGTGGAACATCAGCGACAAGTGGACGCTGAACTACGGCTTGCGTGGCGACCAGTACCAGGCTTTCCGTACCGAAAGCCAACTTAGTCCGCGCATCGGCGTGGTGTGGCAGGCCACCGACAGCACGACCGTGCATGCCGGCTACTCGCGTTATTTCACGCCGCCCGCGAACGAGCTGATTTCCAACGAGGATATCAATGCGTTCGCCAATACCACCAACGCCGTGCAGAACTACGGCAACAACACGCCGCTGGCCGAGCGCTCCAACTATTACGACCTGGGTGTGCAGCAGAACATCGGTTCGAACTGGACGGTGGGTCTGGATGCGTACTACCGCGATGTCAGCCGCCTGCAGGATGAAGGGCAGTTCGGTACCGCCCTGGTGTACTCGACGTTCAACTACCGCTACGGGCGCATCCGCGGCACCGAGCTCACGGTCAACTACGACAACGGACCGATCACGGCGTACTTCAACTTTGCCTATAGCCGTGCCATGGGCAAGGATGTGATCACCGGCCAGTACAACTTCAATCCGGATGACCTGGCCTATATCGCGGACAACTTCATCCATCTCGACCACGACCAGAAACTGACCTCGTCGGGCGGCATCAACTACGCCATCAACGACACCACCAAGGTCGGCGCCGACTACCTGTTTGGCAGCGGTTTGCGTGAGGACGGCCTGACGCCCAATGGCTTGTCGCTGCCGTACTACTTCCAGCTCAATTTGAGCGTGTCGCACGACTTCACCTTTGACAGCACCGGCAAGTTCCACACGCAGCTGGCGCTGATCAATGCGCTGGATCGCACCTACGAGTTGCGCAGCGGCACCGGCATCGGTGTGGGCGCGCCGCAGTTTGGTCCGCGTCGTGGCGTGTTCCTGAGCTTGCAGAAAGACTTCAATTTCTAATTGAACGTTGCCGCCAAAGCGCGCAGCCGCTTTGGCCGTCGCACCCAGTCAGCTGGGC
>NZ_JBFTRY010000187.1:0-6405 GCF_056399745.1 Dyella sp. 01N36 | reverse complement strand
GTAGTCGAGGTCGTAGTCCCGGGGGGAGACGCCGCGGTCCATGTCTGCGAGGACTTGCGGTTCGATGAAGATCGAGTCGCAGGCTTTGCAGGAGAAATAAGGGAAACCGTCGACGTCGCGAAATGGTTCGGTCGTCTGGGTTTTTAGGCAAACAGGGCAGGGATGCGTCATGGCGGCAGCATTCTAGCCTTTGCTCGAGACAGGCCGATGATAGGCCCGATCACCAGCGTCACCGATTGTGCACTCGAGCACTGTTTCGGTATGCATATGCTGCTCGAAGCGGATCAACGTGTCGTATCGCCAGACCCGCTGCATGGATTCCATGATTGAAAGCTGCTCGACGTCATCGAAATGAGGTCGGAATTGTCGCATGCCCAGGCGCAAGGCTGGCCTGTTGTCGAGAAGATGTTCGAGCCTGGTATGGATAGCACCAAGGGCGCCACGGTGGCCCGCGAGACGCGCAACGCCACTAGGGGGCGGTCGATTTCTTGATGCCTGATGGATGCGAAGCACGCGGGCAAACGCATCCATCATGGCAGTGCCAATCAGCCAATAGCCTGTTCCAGCTCCGGGATGATCTTGAACAAATCCCCCACCAGGCCGATATCGGCGATCTCAAAGATCGGCGCCTCGCCGTCCTTGTTGATGGCGACGATGGTGCCGGCGTCCTTGATGCCGGTGAGATGCTGGATGGCGCCGGAGATGCCGATGGCCATGTACAGCTCCGGCGCGATGATCTTGCCGGTCTGGCCTACCTGCAGGTCGCTCGGCACGTAGCCGGCGTCGACGGCGGCGCGCGAGGCGCCCACGCCGGCGCCGATCTTGTCGGCAAACTTGTAGATGATGTCGAAGTTTTCCTTCGAGCCCACGCCACGGCCGCCGGAGACGACTTTGCTGGCGCTCTGCAGGTCCGGGCGGTCGCTTTTGCCCGACTGCAGTTCAACGAAGCGGGTGTGCGAGGGCAGGGCGGCGTCGACGCTCAATGCCTCGACYGGGGCGCTGTTTGCGCCGCTCGCCGCGGCGGCCCACGAGGCCGTGCGAATCGTGGCGACGACCGTGCTGCCGGCGTCGGCTTGCACCGTGATGATCGCGTTGCCGGCGTAGATCGGGCGCTTGAAGGTATGGCTGCCTTCCACGCTCATCACGTCGCTCACCTGGGCGACGCCGAGCAGGGCGGCTACGCGGGGCAGCACGTCCTTGCCGAAGGTCGTGGAAGGGGCGAACACGTGGCTGTAGCCGGCGGCGGCCTTGGCGATCTGCGGCGCCAGCACGGCGGCGAGCGGGTGGGCATTCTCGGCGCGGGCGATGGTGAGCACGCGGCTCACGCCGTCGATCTTGGCGGCATCGGCAGCGATGGCGTCGGCGTTGTCGGCCAGCACCAGCACATCGATGGATTCGGGCTTGATCGAAGCGGCGGCGCTCACGGCGCGGGCGGTGGAGGAGTTGAGCTTGCCGTTCAGGTGTTCGGCGATGACGAGGATCTTGGACATGTCGTTATCTCCCTCAGGCTGCTTAGAGCAGCCCCTTTTGCTTCAGCGCCGCGACCAGTTCAGCCGCATCCTTGACCATCACGCCCTTGCTGCGCTTGGCCGGCGCGGCGTAGTGCGTGGTCTTGAGATGATCGTTGGCTTCCACGCCCAGCGAGCCGAACTCGATGGTGTCGATCGGCTTGGACTTGGCCTTCATGATGTCCGGCAGCTTGATGAAGCGCGGCTCGTTGAGGCGCAGGTCGGTGGTGATCACGGCGGGCAGTTCCGCTTCGATCACTTCCAGGCCGGCATCGACTTCGCGGGTCACCGTGACCTTGCCGCCGGCGATCTCGACCTTGCTGGCAAAGGTGGCCTGCGGGCGATCCCACAGCGCAGCGAGCATCTGGCCGGTCTGGTTGGCGTCATCGTCGATGGCCTGCTTGCCCAGGATCACCAGGCCCGGCTGTTCCTTCTCGATCAGCTTCTGGAAGATGCGGGCGGCGGTGAGCGGCTGCACGGCATCGGTCGTGACCACATGGATGGCGCGGTTCGCGCCCATGGCCAGGCCGTTGCGCAGGTGGGCGGTGAGGTCGGCCGGGCCGATGCCCACCACGATCACTTCCTCGGCGACGCCTTTTTCGCGAAGGCGCAGCGCTTCTTCCAGCGCAATATCGTCGAAGGGGTTGGCGGAGAGCTTCACGCCATCCGTCACCACGCCCGTGCCATCGGGCTTGACCTGAATGCGGACGTTGTAGTCCACGACACGCTTGTAGCCAACCAGAATCTTCATCTGCGAGTCCTTTGATGCTAAAGCCACCCCGACTGGGGGAACGGCCATTGTACCTGACCTAAAACGATCGTTTGAAGTCGCCCGGGAGGGGCGTCACGAGTGTGCCAGAGCGGTCTGCAGTGTCGCTTTGGCCATGTCAAAGGAGAAATGGCGCCAGACGTGCGCCGCGGAGGCCGTGGAGAGCCTGTTCCAAAGTTCTTCGTCGTCGTAGAGGCGCAGTATGGTCTCGGCGAACGCCGAGGCACCATCGGCCAGCAGTACGTTGATACCGTCCTCAAGACGCATGCCCTCGGCGGCAATCGGGGTGGCCACGACTGGCAAGCCATAACTCATGGCGGTGTTCACCTTGCCTTTCACGCCCGCGCCGTAGCGCAGCGGGGCCAGCGCAATGCGACACCCGTTCATCCACTCATCCAGGCTCTCGACCCGGCCGTGAGTGACCACGCCATGGCCGGCGAACTCCTGCCTGGCGGCTTCAGGCATGTCGCCGATGAGGTGCAGCGTCAGATCATTGCGGCGCGCGCGAACCAACGGCCAGATCTCGGACACCAGCCAACGCACGGCATCTTCATTGGGCGGATGACCAAAGCCGCCGACGAAGACCACATCGCGGCGCTCGGCGAATGGCCGTTGGCTACCCTYGACGTCATGCATGTTCGGAAGCAACAGGACGTTTGCACCCGGCAGGTCACGCAACAGCAGATCCTGCTCGACCGTACTCACCACGAAGGTCGCATCACAGGCACGGATCAGGGCGTATTCGCGCTGTTTGGACGCGCTGGCCTGTCTGACTAGCGAGGCGTTGCCGGTGTGTTCGGCGGCGCGCTGTTCGCGCAGAAAATGCAGATCCACCGTGTCGTAAAGCAAGGTGGCGTTCGGAGCGAGCTGCTTGATCAGTGCCAGATGACTGTCGGCCACGTAATAGCGGCACAGCATGACGGCCTGGAGTTGCTTGCCTTCGCGCTTCAGCCATTCCAGCAATGAGGGCGAATGAGGCTTGCACAGGGTCTCCACGCCAAGTCGTCCCAGCGTCCGTATTTCCTTTTCCGAGGATTGCCGGTTGTCCGCCATGAAGGTGACGCGCCACCCCATGTCACGCAGTAGCCGCATGATGTTGTAGAGCTGCTGCGAGCCTGCGTCGCGGGTGGGATCGGGCGTGAGCGCATCCATGATGAAAATGTGCGGGCGGCCACGCTCCAGCGCACGATTGATCGGCGTCCCGGGCGCAGGCTGGTGCTGGAGCGCCTCGGCCCATTTCTCGACGAATTTGCGGCGATTGAGGGTCTGGTATTGCTTGACGCCAGCGAAGGGATCCAGGCCTGAGCTGATGCCCTCACAGTGCACAACCAGGCTTTCGGGTTCGTAGATCACGCGCAGGCCGGCCTTGCGCACGCCGAACGCCAGGTCCATGTCTTCGCAATAGGCTGGCGCGTAGCGGCTGTCGAAGCCGCCCACCTGATCGAACAGGCCGCGCGCGATCAGAAGCGAGGCGCCGGACACGTAGTCCACGTTGCGACGAAACATGTAGCGAGGGTCATCGCGACGTTCGAAGCGGCCAACGTTCCAGGCACTGGCATCGGAGTACACGAGGCCGCCAGCTTCTTGCAGCCGGCCATCCGGATAGATCAGGCGACTACCGACGATGCCGCAGTGTGGTTCGTCGCGATACGCCTGGACGAGCGCATCCAGCCAGTGGGGGGTCACCTGAGTGTCGTTGTTCAGGAACAGCAGGAACTCGCCGCGCGCCGCCTGCGCGCCCGCGTTGCAGCTGCCGACGAAGCCCAGGTTCCTGGCATTGCGCAGGACGTGCAAGCCCTCGATCTGCGACAGGACGTCGGCGCTACCGTCGGTCGATGCGTCGTCAATCACGATGACTTCGAAGGCGGTGTCGGCCCCGTGCCTGGCGATCGATCGCAGGCAGGCAAGCGTCCACTGCAGTTTGCCGTAGACGGGAATGAGCACCGAGACAACAGGCTTGTCGCTGGAGGGCAGCGAGAACGGCTGAAAAGGTACGTCGAGGAGCCCCAGCTCAAGTTCCTGGTCTTGTGCCGGATAGCGCTTGAATTCCTGGGTGATGCGCGCCAGCGTTCCCTGCACGCCTCGTTGCGCAAAACTCCCCTTTACTCGGTGCAGGAGATAGCGCAGGCGCCGAAGCCGCCAATGGATATTGCTTACCGGCATGGATGATTCACTTCAAAGTCGCTCGGGCGGCTGTCATGACGAGCAACCAGGATTAGAGATTCTGATAATTCGGACCCGAACCACCTTCCGGAGTGACCCAGTTGATGATCTGGTAGGGATCCTTGATGTCGCAGGTCTTGCAGTGGACGCAGTTGGCGGCGTTGATCTGCAGGCGTTTGCCGGCGTCGTCGCTGACGATTTCATAGACGCCCGCGGGACAGAAACGCGTGCACGGGTTGCCGTATTCCACGGCGCACTGGGTCACGCACACGTTGGTGTCGGCGACGTGCAGGTGGATGGGCTGGTCTTCGTCGTGTTCGGTGGCGGCGAAGTAGACGCCGGCGAGGCGGTCGCGTGGTGGCAGTTCGCGCGGCTGGACGTAATCGCGCTTGGGCTCTTCGTACTCGCCCAGTTTGTGCAGCGAGGACCAGTCTGCCTTGTTCTTGAGCGTCCACGGCGAGGCGCCGCGCAGCGCGGTTTCCCATGCGGCGTTCAACATGCCGAACCACAGGCCCTTCTTGAACGCGGGCTTGATGTTGCGGACCGATTTGAGCTCGGCCATCACGTCCGACGCGCGCAGCCTGGCGTCGAAGCCGGCCGGGTTCAGCTGGTTGGCCACCAGGTGTTCGGCGGCGAGCATGCCGCTCTTGATCGCCTGATGGGTACCCTTGATCTTGGGCACGTTGAGCAGGCCGGCGGTGTCGCCGATCAGCAGGGCGCCGGGCATTTCAACTTTCGGCAGCGACTGGTAGCCACCGGTGACGATGGCGCGTGCGCCGGCGGAAAGGATGCTGCCGCCTTCCAGCAAGGACTTTACCGACGGATGGTTCTTCCACTGCTGGAACGCTTCCCACGGCTGGTAGTTGGGATCGCTGTAATCGAGGCCGCTGACATAGCCCAGCGCGATGCGATCCTTGTCCAGGTGATAGAGGAAGCTGCCGCCATAGGTGTGATTGTCGGCGGGCCAGCCAAAGCTGTGCACGATCTTGCCCGGCTGCACGCGGCCCGGCGGCAGCTGCCACAGTTCCTTGATGCCGATGGAGTAGCCCTGCGGGTCGCTGTCCTTGTCCAAGGCAAAGCGCTTGATCAGCTGCTTGGTCAGGCTGCCGCGCGCGCCTTCGGCGAGCACGGTGACCTTGGCCTTGATGTCGATACCCTGCGTGTAGCCTGCCTTGTGCGAACCATCCTTGGCCACGCCCATGTCGCCGATACGCACGCCGGCGACGGAGCCGTCGTCGTTGTACACGGTGTCGGCCGCGGCAAAACCGGGAAACACATCCACGCCCAGCGCTTCGGCCTGCGGCGCGAGCCAGGCGCACATGGCGCCCAGCGAAACAATGAAATTGCCGTGGTTGTTCATGCCCGGGGGCACCGGCAGCTTGCGGCCGCCGGTCTTGCTGAGCAGCCAGAACTCATCCTCGGTGGCGGGCACGCAGATCGGCGGCGGATTGTCGCGCCAGCCGGGCAGCAGGGCGTCAAGCGGCTGCGGCTCGATCACCGCGCCGGAGAGGATCTGCGCTCCGATGGTCGAGGCCTTCTCGATCACGCACACGCTCGTTTCCGGCTGCAACTGCTTGAGACGGATGGCGAACGCGAGGCCGGACGGGCCTGCGCCAACGACGACGACGTCGTATTCCATGATTTCGCGGTCGCTCACGGCTCACTCCAGCTGATCTTGTACGGCATGCCTACCGTTCTCTGACGTACGGTACGGGTAATCCGGCATTGTCCGGGTTCGGGCCATTGGGGGCAACGGTGGCCGAATCCTTGCAAACCCTTCATGTGTGATAGCGATAATCCCCCCAAAAGCGACCCAGGGAAGAAAGAATGAATTTGCAGCCCCCGATCAGCGAACTTGACCTGCGTCGCGCCACCATGTGCCAGCTGCTGCACTGGCTGGCGGTGGACCGCGTGCAGCCACAGGGGCTGGCCGAGACGCGTGCAGCCACAGGGGCTGGCCGAGAC
>NZ_JBFTRY010000186.1:0-6437 GCF_056399745.1 Dyella sp. 01N36 | reverse complement strand
TGCTGGGCCTGGGCGAGACGATGGAGCAGGTGCTGGAGACCATGCGTGATCTGCGTGCGCACGATGTGGACATGATCACCATCGGCCAGTATCTGCAGCCCACGCCGCATCACCACCCGGTGGTCCGTTACTGGACGCCGGACGAGTTCAACGAACTGCGCGAAGCCGGCGAAGCGATGGGTTTCCATCACGTCGCGTCCGGTCCGCTGGTGCGTTCGTCCTACCACGCTGACCTGCAGGCTCACGCCGCAGGTGTCACCGAGCACGCCTGAGAGCTTCCCGAGACCCTATGAAACTGCGCCCCTCGCTTGCCCTGTTGCTTGCCCTTGCCGTCACCGGCGTCGGTGTCCATGCGCAGTCCGCTGCCGATCTCGCCGGCGACAACGCGCCGCGCAAGTTCTCCACGCTGCCGCTCAAGCCCTCCGTCACGCAGGCACAGGCGGCGCAGCTTTCCGCCCGCTTCCTCACGCGCTTCCATTACGACGCCAAGCCGCTCGACGATGCGATGTCGCAGAAGATCTACAAGGCGTATGTCGACAGCCTCGACGGCGAGAAGGTGTTCTTCACCCAGGCCGACCTGGCCAAGTTCGCGCCGCTGAAAACGCAGATGGACGATGCCATCTGGAACCAGGACCTGACCGGTCCGTTCTCGATGTTCAACCTGTACATCACGCGTGCGATCGAGCGCATGACCTATGCGCGCGGCCTGCTCAAGCAGGGCTTCGACCTGAGCACCAACGAGAGCTACAACTACGACCGCAAGAAGGCCGAGTGGCCCAAGGACCAGGGCGAGCTCGACACCTTGTGGCGCGAGCGCACCATGAACGACTGGTTGCGCCTGAAGCTTGCCGGCAAGACCGATGACGATATCCGCAAGACGCTGGACAAGCGCTACGCCGGCTACATCGACCGCGTGAAGCAGCTCGATGGCGAGGACGCGTTCCAGTCCTTCATGAACTCCTATGCCGAGTCCACCGATCCGCACACCGATTACCTCGGCCCCCGTGCGGCGGAAAACTTCGACATCTCCATGAAGCTCTCGCTGGAAGGCATCGGCGCCGTGCTGCAGACGCGCGACGAGTACACCGCGATCCGCGAGATCGTGCCGGCCGGCCCGGCCGCCAAGTCGGGCAAGGTGCACGTGGGCGACCGCGTGGTCGCCGTCGGCGAAGGCACCAGCGGCCCGATGGTCGACGTGATCGGCTGGCGCGTGGATGACGTGGTCAAGCGCATCCGCGGCAAGAAGGACACCACCGTGCGCCTGGAGATTCTCCCGGCCGATGCGGGCGTGGACGGCAAGCACGAGCTGGTCAGCATGGTTCGCCAGAAGGTGAGCATCGAAGAGCAGGCCGCCAAGAAGAAGGTCATCGAGATCAAGGACGCCGGCGTCACCCGCAAGATCGGCGTGATCGACCTGCCGAGCTTCTATTCCGATTTCGGCGCGCGCCGCGAAGGCGACAAGGATTTCAAGAGCGCCACCCGCGACGTGGCCAAGCTGCTCGGCGAGCTCAAGGCCGAGGGCGTGGAAGGCGTGGTGATGGATCTGCGCAACAACGGCGGCGGTTCGCTGGCCGAAGCCAACGAGCTCACCGGTCTGTTCATCGACCAGGGCCCGGTGGTGCAGGTGCGCGATGCGCGCGGCGAAGTGCAGGTGCAGGGCGACGACGAGCCGGGCATGTCCTGGAGCGGTCCGATGGCCGTGCTGGTCAATCGTGGTTCGGCCTCGGCCTCGGAGATTTTTGCCGCGGCGATCCAGGACTACGGCCGTGGCCTGATCATCGGCCAGCCGACCTTCGGCAAGGGCACCGTGCAGAACCTGGTGGACCTGGACCGCTTCACCCGCAACAACAGCGAGAAGCCGCAGTTCGGCGAGCTGAAGATGACCATCCAGGAATTCTTCCGCATCAATGGCGGCTCCACCCAGCTGAAGGGCGTGACGCCGGACATCCAGTTCCCCAAGAACGGCGACGAGAAGGACTTCGGCGAATCGACCTACGACAACGCGCTGCCGTGGACGCAGATCGCGCCGGCCGACTACAAGCCGGTTGCCGACCTCAAGGCGTACTTGAACCAGCTGCAGACCAGGCACGACGCGCGCACCGCCAAGTCGCCGGGCTGGAAGCTGATGCTCGACGAGCTGGCGCAGTACCGCAAGATGCGCGACAAGACCACCATCTCGCTCAACTTCGCCCAGCGCGAAACCGAGCGTAAGGATCTGGACGCCATCCAGGCCGATTTCCGCGCCCGCCACAAGGCGATCGACGGCAATGCGGCTGATGATGACGACACCCTGGCGGTGGACGATGGCCTCAACGCCAACGAGCGTAGCCTCAAGAGCGAGCTGAAGCAGGAGAAGGACGCCAAGAAGGCAGCCGATCCGCAGCTCGACGAAACGGCCCACATCCTGTTCGATGCAGCCGGCCTGATCAAGGGCGATGCGAAGCTGGCGGCGGAAGTGCTGCCGTATGGTGGCAAGTACTCGAACATGAGCGCCACCACGGCTGCCGCAGCGCCGGGGAAGCCGCAGCCGCAGCAGGGGCCCGCGGCGCACTGACGGGTTTGAGATTGATGAAGAAAAGGCGGCCATGGGCCGCCTTTTCTTTTGGAGGTCTCAGTCGCCTCATGTCGGAAGCTCTTTGTAGGAGCGCACTTGTGCGCGACCGCAGAGCTGCGATGTACCGCTCCGTCAGGTGGTCGCGCACAAGTGCGCTCCTACAAGGGAGGTGTCCGGCCCAACGTTTGCGCGAGCCCATCTCTTGTAGGAGCGCACCTTGTGCGCTCCTACAAGAGAGACGAAGGCCGAAGCGTTCGCGCTGGCTACTTCGCCTTCTTCTCCGCCTGTTCCTTCTTCCACTGCTGGTAATCGGCGAAATGCGGCATCTCGCGCAGCAGCTTGCTGCGGGGATCGATGATCACCAGCGCGCCGGTAGGTGCGGCAATGCTGGCGTTGCCGCCATTCATGGGGACGGTCAGCAGCTTGTCGCCCACTTGCACATCGACGGGCATCGGAAACGGCTTGTCGTGCGGCACCTGCCAGTGCAGCGTGAGCATGTTGCCTTCCTGGCGCGTCTCCAGCTTCGGCAACGCGGCTTCGCGCAGATACACATCGAAGAACCAGTTGAGATCGCGGCCGCTCACCTGGTTCACGATCTCGATGTAGTCGTGCGTGGTGGCGTAGTGCGGCGCGAAATTGCCAGGCTTGGGATCGGGGCGTCCGTATACGAGCCGGCGAATGCTTTCGAAGAAGGCCTCGTCGCCGATCATCTGCCGCAAGGTGTGCAGCATCAGCGAGCCCTTGTTGTAGATGTCGTTGCCCGGGCCTTGCTTGGCGTTGTACACGTCCTCCTCGTACTGGCTGTGGCCCGCGACGATGGGATAGGCGTTCTTCACCAGGCTGCGTTCGTTCTGAAGCATCGAGAAATACGGCATGTCGCCATAGAGGTACTGGCCGAACAGCGGCTGCATATACGTGCCGAAACCTTCATGCAGCCACATGTCGTCCCAGTCGGCGTTGGTGAGCTGGTTGCCGAACCACTCATGCGAGAACTCGTGCTGCAGCAGCCAGTCGAAGCTGTACTCGCTGCGCGGATAGCCGTTGCCGTAGGCGTTGATGGTCTGGTGCTCCATGCCCAGATGCGGCGTTTCCACCACGCCCATCTTCTCGTCGCCAAACGGGTAGGGCCCGATCTCCCGCTCGAAGAAGTCGAGCATGCGCGGGAACTCGGCGAACAGCTGTTTGGCCTGCGCCTCGTGGCCGCGCAGATACCACATCTGCATCGGGATGGTGTTGCCGTAGCGGCTGCGGTAATCGCCCTTCAGCACGTCGAACGGTCCGATGTTGAGCGAGATGGCATAAGTGGTCGGGTGTTTCGCGCGCCAGTGATAGGTGTGCGTGGCGCCGTGCTCCTTGATGTCGACCAACACACCGTTGCCCGGCGCCGCCAGCGCTTTGGGCACGGTGACATAGGTATCCACCAGGTCGGGTTTGCCCTGCGGATGATCGATGCACGGCCAGAACAGATCGCAACCTTCGCCTTCTACCGCGGTGGCGACCCACGGCTGGCCGTCCTCGGTGTGGCTCCAGACGAAGCCGCCGTCCCACGGCGCCTTCTTGGCTACGTGCGGTTTGCCGCCATAGCGGATATCGATGACGACCTTCTCGCCCTTGGCGAGCGGCTTGGGTAGTGCCAAGCGCAGGCGCCCATCGGGATTGCTCCACTTGTCGTTGGCCAATGCCTTGTCGTTGACGGATAGCTTCGAAATGGCGAGATGCGGATCGAGATCGAGCAGCAGGGTGTCGGTTGCTTCGCGCGCCCTGAAGCTGAGGCGCGCGTCGGCATCGATGCTCTGCTGCGCGATATCCACCGTGAAGTGCAGCTCGGCGTGATCGAAGTTTACGCGCTGCTGTTCGGCGGGCATCGCGCCGCCGGTGCGTAGCGTTTGTTCGGTGAGCGGCGGCTGTTCGGATGGCTTCGCGTCTTCGGCGTGGGTGGCCGCGCAAAGCGCGAGGCAGAGAGCGAGTGTCAGAGGGCGCAGACGCGTCATGGGGAAGCCTTGTGGTGAATAGGGCGGAGGATGCCAGTCGATGGCGATGCTGTCACCGACCTGCGCCACACGAGCCGCTTCGCGCTACGCCCGCCTCTTGGCGTGACCGCTCCTCTTCGCACCACCGAACCTCCTGGCGCACCCCTACCTTTGTAGGAGCGCACTTGTGCGCGACCGCGGAGCTCCGTCGATTCCTCTGTGCAGAAAAGTGCGGCGACAACCGACCACAGGTATGACCTCAACCTCCGCGGTCGCGCACAAGTGCGCTCCTACAAGGGAGAGGCGGCCCCACAAAAAAAGGCGCCGCCATGCGCCGCCTTTTTTTGCCGATATCGGTAACGACTCAGCCCTTGTAGCGCTTCTGCAGAAACGCAAAGAACGCACGCAGACCTAGCGCCTCACCACCACGCGGCCGACCCTGCCGGTCGCCGTCGTTCCACGCATAAGTATCCAGATGCAGCCACGGCGTGGTCTCGGGAACGAAGCGTTCCAGATACAGCGCCGCAGTGATCGCGCCAGCGTGGCGCGATGCGCCGGAGTTGGCGATATCGGCCAGGTAGGACTCCAGCATCTTGCGATACGGACGCCACAGCGGCAGGCGCCACAGCGGATCATTCACGGCGCGGCCGGCGGCGATCACGCTGTCGGCGGCGTCATCGTTGTTGGCGAACAGCGCCGGCACGTCGGGGCCAAGCGCGATGCGTGCGGCGCCGGTGAGGGTTGCGTAGTCGATGATCAGATCCGGCTTCTGCTCGCCCGCATAGGTGAGCGCGTCGCACAGCACCAGGCGGCCTTCGGCGTCGGTGTTGTCCACTTCCACGGTGATGCCAGCGCGCGTGGTGATCACTTCGCCCGGACGCATCGCTGCACCCGACACCGCGTTCTCCACGGCGGGGATCAGCAGCTGCAGGCGCACCGGCAGCTTGGCCTGCATGATCAGGCCGGCAAGTGCGATCGCGTGGGCGGCGCCGCCCATGTCCTTCTTCATCCAGCGCAWGCCGTCGGCGGGCTTCAGATCCAGGCCGCCGGTATCGAAGCACACGCCCTTGCCGACCACGGCGATCTTCGGGTCGCTGCTCTTGCCCCAGTTCAGTTCGATCAGTCGCGGCGAGCGATGGCTGGCGCGGCCCACGGCGTGGATGGTGGGGAAGTTGGCATCGAGCAGTTCATCGCCCACCCACTCGCGCACCTTGGCCTTGTGCGTCTTGCCCAGTTGCTTGACCGCATCGGCGAGATGTTTGGGGCCCATGTCCTCGGTCGGCGTATTGACCAGGTCGCGCACCAGGGTGGTGGCCTCGGCCAGCGGTTGCAGCGTGGCGAGGTCCGCGGCGGCGATGGCGAGCTTGGCCGGCGCGCGGCGCGCCTTGCGGTAGCGGGTGAATTCGTAGGCGCCCAGGGCCCAGCCCAGCGCGGCCTGCAGCTTGTCCTTGAGCACGCCCTCGTCGGCGAGGTGATAGGTCGCCTCCGGCAGCGTACGCGGCAGCGCGCCCAGCGCACTCAGTGCATCGCTGGCATCGACGCCGACCAGCACGCGCACCAGCTTGCCGCTCTCATCCGCAATCAGCGCGAACGTGCCGGGCGCCGCTTCGAAGGCGGAGTCCGCTACCCAACGACGCTGCGCGGCACTGAGGCGGCGTTTGGTGGCGGCTAGGTGCTGGATGTCGGTGGTCTCGATGGCGATGCTCTGGCGCTCGCCGGCTTTGCGTTCGATCAGGACGGACATGGAATTCCTTGCGCGGCGGCTGTGCGGGCGCGGTGGGCTTTTGGTGATGGTTAATGATGCGCGCTTTTGGGGGCGGGGGCGAGACGGTATTTGGGTGGGAGCCTGGCTTCCCCGCCTGGCGCCAACCTCTGTGGGAGCGCACCCTGTGCGCGACTGCCACGCTGGAGTG
>NZ_JBFTRY010000185.1:0-6444 GCF_056399745.1 Dyella sp. 01N36 | reverse complement strand
ACTGAGGCAGTCGCGCACAGGGTGCGCTCCCACAACAGTACGGCCTCGCGGTACCGCGACAATCAATCGGGCGAATGCAGCGGATGCCGCTCTTTCCACGCCGCCAGCGCTTCGCGGTATTTGCCCATGGCTTCATCGTAGAAATCGAAGATGCAGGGCACGCAGCCCTGGCCGCAGCAGTCTTCGTCGTCGGGGCGTTGCGGCGGAGTGGGTGGTGGATCGTCGGAGGGCGCGTTCGCGCCCTCCGTTACGGTGGTTTGCTGTAAATCAGTCAAATCGTAAGTACCGCTCAGAGTCAGCCGGGCTTGCGGAAACGATAGACGAACTGGTCGGTATGACCACGGATCGACTTGTCGAATACCTTGATGTTGTGCGGGTCTTTGGGATTGCGCAGCACGTCGCTTTCGCCGTCGAACACAAAGCCCACGGACTCGACCTGCTTCTTGACGATGGCCGGATCGATGCGATGCAAGGTGTCGGTGTCGCGCATCCCCGAACCGGCTTCGGCGACATGATCGACCACCACGAACAGGCCGCCGGGCTTGAGCGAATCGAACACCTGCTTGTCGAAGGTCACCGGATCGACGTTGMCCATGAACTTGTCCGGGTAGTCGTGGTAGTTCTGCGACGTGAAGACGAGGTCAACCTTGACCGGCGTCTTGAACTCCTTGGCCGGCACCATCAGTACACCGACATTGGCGTAATGCGGGTTGGCTACCAGCGCCTTGGAAGCCTGCACATCCGACTGCGCTTCCTTGCCGTATTCGTTGGGCCACACGGCGAAGACCTTGCCCTGGGGGCCGACCACGCCGCTGAACACGCGCGTGAAGTAACCGCTGC
This sequence comes from Dyella sp. 01N36, assembly GCF_056399745.1. NCBI lineage: Bacteria > Pseudomonadati > Pseudomonadota > Gammaproteobacteria > Lysobacterales > Rhodanobacteraceae > Dyella > Dyella sp. 01N36. The sequence continues at coordinate 5,604 of NZ_JBFTRY010000185.1, read as the reverse complement.
CGGGAATCAGGTCGACGACCGACTGGCCCGGCTTGACCTCGGCGAAGGCCATCAGATCGGCGATCTTGCGGCGATCATCGTTGACGGTGTCGTCCTTGCGCGCGGGATCGTTGACCGCGGCGGTGACGTACGAGGGGACCTCGGCTGGCGCCGGCGGGGTCGCCAGCGCCGCGGTGACAGGGAAAGCAAGAGCTACCAGCACTGCAAGGACGGTCGGACGCATGACGAACTCCGTTTTCAGTTGGGTATTGGGGGCGCTAGTTTGCGCCCCCTCAGCATAAACCGCTGCAGGAGTTTCGGCACGGTCCCAGGTCGCGTTATTTGCCGACCGCCGGACCCGCCAACGTGGTGAGCAGCACGTGCCAATAGGTCACGTCGTCATAGAACGACTTCACCGGCACGCGCTCGTTGAGGCCATGCGCGAACGCGTCGCTGTTCTTCATGAACATGCCGTTCACGCCATAGGTCGGGATGCCTGCTGCGCGGAAGTAGATGCCATCGGTGGCGCCCGATTCCTGCACCGGCGTGATCGCCACGCCCGGACGAATGGCATGCACCGCCTTGGTCACGGCCGCAACCACATCCGGACGCAGCGGCGAGGCATCGCTGGAAACCGCCTTGCCGATCAGGTTGACCTCTACCTTGGGACCCACCTGATCGGCCAACGTCTTGCGCACCGTCTCGATGGACACGCCAGGGAAGATGCGGCAGTTGATATTGGCGGTGGCCGATTGCGGCAAGGCGTTATCGGCGTGACCACCGCGCAGCATGGTGGCGACGCAGGTGGTCCGCGTCTTGCCCACTTCAGTAGGATCGGCCGCCAGCACGCTCGCTGCGTTGGCGTCATGCGGGTCCTTGGCGAAGTCGCGCATGGCCTGCCCCACTTTGCCTTGCGTGGTTGCGCCAAGTGCCTTGAACGAGGCGATGGTGGTGTCGTTCCACATCACCGGAAACTGATAACCCTGCACTTTCTTCAGCGCGTCCGCCAGTTCATAGATGGCGTTGTCGGCACGCGGCAGCGAACTGTGACCGCCCGCGTTGCGCGTGGTGAGTTCGAAATCCGCATAGGCTTTCTCAGCCGTTTGCAGGCCGAACACGAGCGGCTTGCCGTCTTCGCCGAGCTCGCCGCCGCCGGCATCGGTATTGAGCGCGAACTCCGCATCGACCAGGTCGCGATGATTCTTCACCAGGTCGTCCATGGTGTCCTGCGAGGTTTCCTCATCGCCCGTGTAGACGATGATGAGGTCGCGCGTGGGCACGAAGCCGGCCTTCTTGAGCTGGATGAAGTTCGCCGCGAGCACGGTGACGCCGCTCTTGATGTCTTCGGTGCCGCGCCCGTAGAAATAACCGTTTTCTTCGATCAGCTTGAACGGGTCGCGCTGCCAGTCTTCCGGCTTGGCGGTGACCACGTCCATATGCGCCATCAGCGCGATGGGCTTGCCGCCGGTGCCGTTGCCGCGATAACGCACCACCATCGCCGCCGTCTCGCCGTGCGGGATGATATGGATATCCGCATCGGGGAAACCCGCCGCGCGGAACTGGTCGGCGAGGTAGTTCGCCATCACCGGCACCTGCCCCTGCCCGATCTCCGTCTTGAACGCGATCAGGTGACTGAAGATGTCACGCGCCTGCGCCTGGTTGGCGTTCGGCGCGGCAGCCATGACGGGAAGCGCGACCGAGCAGGTCAGCACAGTAGCGAGCAAGGGTTTCAACATGGGCATCTCACCGGCGTCGGAAGGAGCCGTGAGTATGTCGTGTTACCCGGCCGCACGGCATCCTGCGGCGCGCCATGGCCCGCGGGCTATGGTGCCCGGAACCGCCAGGTGTCCAAGATCCGGTAGTCACCGCCGCCAACGACACTGTGCACCAACGAAAATCCTTCCACGCGCCAGCTGATCGGCGCGATCGCCATGGGCTCCGGCAGGCGGCCCCGGCTATAGGCAAAGGTCACATGCGGGGTGAACTGGCGTGACAGGTGTCGCCCCAGGCCGGCCAGCGACAACGTCTGTTGGAGGTCATTCCACAGTCGCTGCAGGCCTTCGGGTATGTGCAAGCAGCGCAGCACGCAAGGTGGTTCGCGACCATGGAAGGCCGCCGCCGAATCCAGCACCAGCTCAAAGGGCTGGGCCTGCACCTTGGCCCCGGCCGCCATCGCCGCCTTGGCGATGTCTTCGCGCAACATTGGGTGATCGCCAAGGAAATGCAGCGTGGCGTGATAGCGCGACGAGCGGATCATGCGCGCATGCAGATGCTGCTCGGCCGCCACCCGCGCAGCCGCGGCCTCGATGCGTTGAGCCACGGCAGCGTCCGGCATCAGGGCGAAGAACAGGCGGTGGACTTGCGGCGGGGTGTGGCCACCCAGCAGATCAGGCTGGCGATCGGAAGAAGATGGGCGGTTCATGCAGACACGACGTGGGGCTAGCGGTACACGATACCGCACACGACGACCCTACTTGCGCGACACCCGGCCGTCGGGAGTAATCTGGTCCCGCCGGCTCATCCCCAGGTCCGGCGTCCCACATCGATGCCATTCACGCGGTAAGGAGGAAGTATGGCTTTCTCTGCACGTGTTTCCGATGCTCCGCTCGCCCAGATCAACGTGACGCCACTGGTGGATGTGCTGCTGGTGCTGCTGGTCATCACGATGATCACCTCGCCCGTACTCACCCACAAGTTGAAACTCGACCTGCCGCAGCCGGGCCGCAGCAACCACGCCGCGACGTCCGAAGCGGTACGGTTGTCGATCCAGGTGGACGGCTCGATGACCTGGAACGATGTGCCGATCGATGCCGCGATGCTGTCATCGCAACTGGCGATCGCCGCGCACCAGGGCGAACCGCCGCGACTGCAGCTTGATCCCGCCGATGGTGCGCCCTATCAGTCTGTGGCCAGCGTGATCTCGGCGGCCAAACGCGCAGGCCTGGAGAAGATCGACTTCGTATCCACGCRCTAGCATCAACACCGGCGAGGACGTTGCGGCGTCCTCGTCGCTGTCGTGACAACGCAAATGTCACGCGGCAGCGACATAAGCAAACCGTTCCCAAAGTCGTATGAAAATGCGGCGACGTATTGTGCTGGCGTGCACATGGCCAGACCTACGCTTCCCACGTGCGACACCACCGCCGCACGGCCGGAGGGAACGTAGATGAAACACCACTCGTCCATCGCACTACATCACAAGCTTGCCGCCGCCGCGATGGCTGTGGCCTGGATGGCGCTGCCGCTGCCGGCGCTGGCGCAGTACCACCATGGCCCGCCGCCGCATTACGACCACCACGATTATCACAGTCATTACGACAATCACTACGACTATCACCATGACCACTACGACCATTACGACAATGGCGGAGCCGTGGTTGCCGGCGCCCTGCTCGGCGTGGCCGCAGGCGTAGCGATCTCCAACGCCAATACGCCGCAGCCGCCGCCGACGGTGATTTACACCTCGCCGCCGCCACCGCCGCCGCCGGGTGTCGTCTATTACAACGACGGCTACTAGAACGCTGCCGCCATCCACTGCACAGGAACTCCGACGATGAAAACCACTCTTCGCAGTTTGACCCTGCCGGCGCTGGTGTCCTTTGCGCTGGTGGCCGCTCCCGCATGGGCGCAACAAGCCGCACCAACCACCGCGCCTGCCGCGCAGAAATTGCCCACGGCCACGCCGCCGGGTGCGCAGGACCATGGGCAGAAACACGCTGATGCGGTCGAGCGGCGCATTGCTGACCTGCACGCGCAACTGAAGATCACCGACCAGCAGGCCAAGCCCTGGGATGCCTTCGCGCAGACCATGCGCGACAACGCACGCAAGGCCGACGAGGCGTTCCGCGAACGCGCGCAGAAGCTGCCGACCATGAGCGCTGCCGACGCCATGAAGTCCTATGCCGATCTCACCGAGACGCATGCGGACAATATGAAGAAGCTCTCTTCCTCCTTCAGCGATCTGTATAGCGCGCTCTCGCCTGAGCAAAAGCAGATTGCCGATGCGATGTATCGCAACCCCGCCGGCGGCCCGAAGGGCGCCGGCCCTCACAAGGGCGGCAAGGCGAGCAAGAGCGTACCGGCTGGGGCTACTTCAAGCGCGCATAGCTGATCCACCGCTGCACCAACGAGACGCGGCACGGCAATCGTCGTGCCGCGCTTTTCTATTGCGCGCTGCGGGCGGGTTCCTGTGCATCTTCGAGCGCAACACGGCGAACGCATTGCAATGGCCCAAGTTGATCGCGAGCGTCGTAGGTGACGTACTGGAGCTCGCTGGCCTGCAGCGAGGGAGGTGGCGCCCTGACATCATCCAGCCGTTGCCGCAGTTCAGCCGCGGATACGCAGCGGCGATACAAACCCAGGGTGATGTGCGCGACATAGGGCGACTGCCTGATTTCGGCGCTGCATTCCCCCAGGACACCCCGCCACCTCGCCAGTCGTCCCATGGGATCGCCCACGGGAATGAAGGCAGCGCTGGCGAAGCTGTCCACTCTTGCGAGAGGCAGGCTGCACGCGACACCTGCGTCTGCCTCAAGCAGAGCCACCTGCTGCCCGAGCCGTTGCAGGGGAAAATCGTCGTCACGCTCTCCTTCGCCATGAAAGCCGCAGACGAATACCGTCAGATGCGCCTGTCGACGCGGGCTCGGATGCAGCAAGTCCGCCAACTGGTTGCGCGCGACCCGGATGTACTCGAGCAGTTCCGTATCGACCACGGGAACGATCCAGACGCCGTAGCGCAGGCGCCCCCGGCGCCAATGCGGGTAGTCGCGCAAATCAGCCACCAGGGTTTGGGCGGGTGCTGCCGTGGAGTCGGAAAACAACATGGATCGATGCTATCGATTTCGCCCGGTTGGTAGTGGCCGGCGACCCTGCAAAGAGTCATGTCGCCCGCCGGCCTGTATGCGTTTAGAGTAGCGGCGCCAGACGCCACGGAGAACACCATGACTCGCTCGCGTCATCCCCTGCTCACAGCCATCCTCTGGGGTGGCGTGGTCGCCGGCACGCTGGACATCGGCGCCGCCTCGCTCATCAGCGGTTTCAGCCCCGTCGTGATCCTCAAATACATCGCAGCCGGCTTGCTCGGCAAGGGCGCGCTCGCAGGCGGCCCAACGGAAGCGGCGCTGGGCATGCTGCTGCAATGGGCCATGTCGCTGGTGATCGCAGCCGTGTTCGTGCTGCTCGTGGGCCGCCGCGTGGCCGCCACGCGGCAGTGGCCCATCTGGGGCATAGCCTACGGCGTCGTGGTGTTTGCGGTGATGAATTACGTGGTCGTGCCATTGTCCGCCTTGCACAAGGTGCCGCACTTCAGCGTCTTCAGCTTCGTGGCCAACCTCGCGGCGATGCTGCTGTTCGGCTGGATCATCGCCCTGTTCGCCAGGACCCGGCTTTCCCCTTGATGGCTGTGGCCTCCCGCGACGGTGGCCAGYGCACTTAGAGGACGGCTCTTGCGGAGTCGCCACGTCCCTCGTCTTCGGGCACATTTGCCGTTGACACCGGGGGGGGTCTTCATGCGCAAAACAGCCGTCTTCTGCACGCTGCTGGCCATCGCCAGTGGCGCCTCAGCATCCACCACCAGCAAGCCGCCGGCACCGCCCGTCAGCACCGCCCAGAGTACCGATTACCGAT
>NZ_JBFTRY010000184.1:0-6450 GCF_056399745.1 Dyella sp. 01N36 | reverse complement strand
TCCACCTTCAGGGAAGTGCTCATGTCCAAACGTCTCGCCCTGGCACTGGCGGTTTCGCTGGTCGCCGTCGGTTCCGCCCAAGCGGAAACCAAGTCGCCCGCCTGGATCGAACGCAGCAACACCGACGCCAAGGTGCTGCTCGATGTGATGGCGAAGTTCAACCCGGAATTCGCCTCGCAGATCGGCGTGCCCGGCTTCGACGACAAGGTCGTCGACATGAAGCCCGACGTCGACGCCCGTTCGCGTGCCGCCTTCGTCGACGCCAAGGGCAAGCTCGAAAAGATGCTGGCCAGCGAGAAGGACGAGAACGTCCGCCAGGATCTGCAGATCATGATCAAGGCCGTCGATCAGCAGATCGAAGGCATCGATCTCAATCACAAGTACATGCTGCCGTACCAGGACGTGGGCCAGCTGATCTTCCAGGGCGAGTTCGTCTTGCTGAAGGACGACGTGGCCGCCAATCGTCGCCCCGCCGCGCTCAAGCGCCTGGAATGCTACGTGGGCAAGACCGCGGGCTGCACGCCGCTGGTCGAGCTGGCCAAGGCGCAGACCACGGCACGACTGGGCGAGAAGGACCTGATCGGCCCGTACAAGAACGAAGTGGAGCAGAAGCTCAGCAATACGCCGCGCTACACCCAGGGCATCCGCCAGCTGTTCGCCAAGTACAAGCTGGACGACGCGCAGGGCAAGGCCGCGCTCGATGCGCTGGACAGCCAGCTCAAGGACTACGACAGCTGGGTGCGCACCACCATCGTGCCGCGCGAGCGTACTGACTTCCGCCTGCCCGAGCCGCTGTATGCGTACAACCTCAAGCAGGTCGGCATCGACATTCCGCCGGAACAGCTGATCAAGGAAGCGCAGTTCGAATTCACCGAGCTGCGCTCGATGATGCAGATGATGGCGCCGGTGGTGGCGAAGGAAGAAGGCATCCAGGCCACCGACTATCGCGACGTGCTGAAGGCGCTGAAAAAGCAGCAGCTGGGCAAGGATGACGTGGTGCCCTGGTACCACGAGATCATCGGCAAGATCGAAGACACCATCCGCCGCGAGCACATCATCACCTTGCCCCAGCGCAAGATGCAGATGCGCCTGGCGTCGGAAGCGGAAACCGCCGCCGTGCCGGCACCGCACATGGACCCGCCGCCGTTCATCAACAACCACGGCGAACAGGGCACCTTCGTGCTGACCATGGGCAACCCCAGTGGTGGCAAGTCCGATTCGTATGACGACTTCACCTATAAGGCGGCCGCCTGGACGCTGACCGCGCACGAAGGCCGTCCGGGTCACGAGCTGCAGTTCGCGGCGATGGTGGAACGCGGCGTGTCGCTGGCACGCAGCCTGTTCGCCTTCAACAGCGTCAACGTGGAAGGCTGGGCGCTGTATGCCGAGTCGGAAATGCTGCCGTACGAGCCGCCGTCGGGCCAGTTCGTGGCCTTGCAGGCGCGTTTGCAGCGCGCGGCGCGTGCGTATCTCGATCCGATGCTCAACCTCGGCCTGATCACCAAGGAACGTGCGCACGATGTGCTGCGTTACGACGTGGGCCTGTCCGAGGCGATGACGCAGCAGGAACTGGACCGTTACACCTTCAACAGCCCGGGCCAGGCCACTGCGTATTTCTACGGGTACATGCGCCTGCAGCAGACGCGTTTGAACACCGAGCTGGCGCTGGGCAAGGACTTCAACCGCCAGGCCTTCAACGACTTCGTGATCGGCCAGGGCTTGTTGCCGCCCGAGCAGCTCGCCGAAGCGGTGCGCACGCAGTTCATTCCGTCGCAGAAGAAGCAGGCGAAGTAAAAGCCGCTGTTTAGTTCTGACGAGGCCGCGCTTTCGGGCGCGGCCTTTTCTTTTGCGGGGCGGGCGCGTGACTGCTGAGTTCCAGCCACTGCGCAAAGTTCGCCGTGTCGCTGCGCAGTGCTGGCGGTACCAGGATGTAGTCGCGGCTGGGCGGCTCGTCTGCCCTGTGACGGAAGCGAGCCGCACCTTCGTGGGCGAGCAAGCCAGCCTGGTCCGCCTCAGCCAGGCGCAATGCCAGGCCTTGTGACGATAACCACGCGCACGGCCTTTCATCGAACCAGGCCATCAGCCCGCCGAACATCGGCTTGAACCGCAGATCGTGTGGACGTCCCAGGTGCGTGGCGGCGTCTTCCAGTTCCTGGCGCAGAAGCTCGATCGCGGGGTTCACATCGGCGCGTCGGGCAGCACGTAGAGCAGCACGGCAAGATAGTGCAGCACGCTGCCGGCCAATACGAAGAAGTGCCATACCGAGTGGTGATAAGGCAGTTTGCGCCACAGGTAGAACGGCACGCCGAGCGTGTATGCCACGCCACCGGCGAGCAGCAACACCATGCCGCCCGTCTGCAGATGCGCCAGCAACGGCTTGAACGCGATCACGCCCACCCAGCCCATGCCGATGTACATAAGTACCGCCAGCTTGCGGTACTTCTTCAGCAGGCCCAGTTCGAGCGCGCTGCCCATCAGCGCCAGCGTCCACACCGTGGCAAACAGACTCCAGCCCCAGGCGCCCGGCAAGGCGATCAGGGTGAACGGCGTATAGGTGCCGGCAATCAGCAGGAAGATCGCGATGTGGTCGAGCGTACGCAACACGCGCTTGGGCAGCGCGCCGGGAATGGAGTGATACAGCGTCGAGGCCGTGTAGCACAGGATCAGCGTGGTGCCGAACACCGCGCTGGCCACCACGGCCCGGGTGTCGCCGTACAGCGCTGCAAACGTCACCAGCGTCACCAGGCCGGCAATGCTCAGCAGGATGCCGATGCCGTGAATCACACTGCTGGCGAGCTCGTCGCCGAAGGCATAGCGGGGGAGAGCCGTGCCGGAGGTGGCGGACATGGGGATTCCTCAAACGGAACGTACTGGAGCGTACGGCCCCGCCACCTTAGGACGCCCGATCCGATTCAACAAGAGCGGAAGCGGGCATCCGTCAGGCATGCCCGCGACGCAAGACCGCACGACGCCGGCGCGCCGTGCCGTCCGATCACTCGATGATGAAGGCGCCGAAGGCCACGCCCAGGTCCCAGCCCTTGCCGGTGCCGCTGAGCGCGAGCGACACATTGCCCTTGGTCATCACGCGCGCACCGGCCGAGTTGGCTGCACCGGCATGCACGCCGGCATCGGCGTAATGGCCCTTGATCTCGCTGATGCTGCTGACACCCGAGAACTTGCCCACGCCATTGGTGATCTGGCTCTTGCCGAAGGTGAGTCCGCCGCCCTTGACGCGCAGGTGCACCGACAGACTCTGGCCGTTGTTGCAGTGGACAGTACCGCTGCCGGTGGCCGTCTGATAGAACACCGACCAGCCCGCGAGGTTGAAACTCATCTTGCACTCGATATCGCCGGCATGTGCCGGCACTGATGCCGCCCAGCCGGCCACGGCCAGCACGGTGGCAGCCATCCACTTCGACATGCTCATTGCCCTTCTCCCTGGTTGCGCGCTGCCAGTAGGCAGCAAGCGCGCGGTTCTGGCAATCGCCAGCCCGCTGCGGCGTGAACAGGCCATTCACCCAGGATGTACGCCATAGCAAGCCGCAAGGGGAAACAATGCGATAACCGGGCATCCCCTCTCTCTCCCCCGATGCCCGGCCTTACCGCCCCGCCGTCCTGTGCGGGGCTTTTTTTGTCCTGCGATTTCGCGCGCTACACCGCCACCGATGGCAGGCTCTATGCTGATATCGGATTGGGAATCAGGAGAGCCGCCATGTCTGCGATCGACCTGCTGTTGCATCTGGACCATCTCGACCTGGGCGTTGCCGCTCCGCGTGCCGCCCTGGCCTTGGCGCAACGGCTGGGGGCTAGGCTCGACGCGCTCTACGTGGCCGACCTGCCAGCCACCGCCTTCAGTCTTCCCGAAGCCGTGCCCGTACAACTCGAAGAAACACAGCGCCGCGTCGCCGAAGCACGAACACATGACCACCACTGGCAGCAGGCGTTGGCCGCCCGTGCGCTCAACGGCAGCTGGCGGGTCACCCAGGGCGACACCGTCCAGGCGGTGAGCCAGGCGGCCTCCGGTTACGACATCCTCGTGATGGAGCGCAGCCAGAAGCGCAGCGATGCGCCAGTCGGTTTCGGCTCGGTGTCGCGTTGCGTGTTTGCCAGCGGGCGGCCGGTACTGGTAGTGCCGGATGTCTCGCCCGTGCCCAGCGTCGGCGCCAATGTGCTGGTGGCATGGAACGGCAGCCGCGAATCCGCGCTCGCGCTGGCCGCGGCCGTGCCGTTGCTGCAGAAGGCCGATCTGGTGCGCGTGCTCGACGGCAGCGAAATGAACGCGGACATGTTGCCGGTGCTGCCGCCGCCCGGCCTGGCCGACTGGTTGCAGCGCCACGGCATCAACGCCCGCATCGATACGCTCGATAGCGGCCCCAGTCACGCCGCGGGGCCCGCCGTGTTGGAGGCTGCGCATAGCCAGGGAGCCGACCTGATCGTGATGGGCGCCTGGAGCCGCTCGCGGCTCGCGCAAATGGTGCTCGGCGGCACCACCCGCCACCTGTTCATGCATGGCGACGTGCCGATGCTGGTGGCGCACTGAAAAAAGCCCGAACCGGGCCAGGCAGCTCCCGCCCGCCAGAATAGCCTTCCATACGGCTACTTGCGCAAGTCTTTTTTTCGGGCTTAGGCTGCAAGCGCACCGACACGATCCCTCCGCGTCCCCGCGCGGCGTGCACGGGCCATCCGCCTGCTCCAGCAGGCGTCAAAATTCACATCGATACGTCAGGAGGTCGCCTATGTCGTCCGCAAGCCTGGCTGCACCCCGTCATGCCCATCCCGACCACATCCGCATCGCCGCGATGAGCGTGGCGATCACCCTCAACCTCGCTGCGCTGCTCGCCCTCATGCGTCCGATGGCGCCGCAACTGGCCGAGCAGGTGCAACGCATTGCCGCCACGCCGATCAGCTGGATCACCCCGGCGAAGGAAGTGCCTCCGCCACCACCGATCGATATCAAAAAGCTGGCGCCGCCGAAGACCGTTCCACATCCGCAAGCGCTAACGCATCCCCTTCCGGTGACGCCGCCAGTGGTCAACACCACGGACGATGGCACGGTGCCAGCGCCCGTGACTCCGCCCACCATCGCCCCTCCCGCAGCGGACGTTACCAACACTCCCGTCGAAGCCACCCTCGCCTATCGGGCGACGCCGCTGAAATATCCCGCACAGGCGCTGCATTCGCGCCTGCAAGGGCAAGTGATCCTGAAGGTGTTGGTGGACGAGAACGGTGTTCCGCAGGAGGTCGCTATCGAACAAAGCAGCGGCTACAGCCTGCTCGATCGCAGTGCACGCGAGCAGGTGCTGAAGAGTTGGAAGTTCGAACCGGCGATGGTGAATGGCCGGGCCGTGCGTGCATGGGCACGTGTCCCGGTGACGTTCAATTTGAACGAGCTTTGAGCGGCTTCGTCGCGCTTTAGAACGATCTGAAGCGGAAGGCCCGACCTGCATCCAGTGGCAGGCCGGGCCCTTCCACGGCAAGCGAAGTTCTAGTGGGCGTTGACGGGCGCCGCCGGCGCAGGTCCGCGCGCCAGGCGCACGATGGCCCACACCACGGCCACCAGCAAAATCACCGGCAGGCACAAGGGCAACAGGGCGAGCGCCACGATGGGCGCGGCGATCAACAAGGCAAGGCCGCCGAACACCAGACCGAGCACGGCGCCGACCAGGCTGAACAGCCCGCCGATCAAGGCGAAGGCGAGTTTGAAGACCAGGCCGATCAAGGCGACCCCGAGCCAAACGCCTACTATCAACATCAAGAGCACGCTTATCGCAAACATGATGTGTCTCCTCCCGGCGTCACTGCCGGCGACCGTTGCGCATCGAGCAGTTGTGGCAACCGATGCAAGTTTCAAGGCCTGCTTGGAAAGCATCGTGCGCTTTTGCGGCATGTCGCGCATGTCGCGAAAGTCATGTCCCTCGCCATGCCGATCTCGCCCCGGTGTTACGGGACTTTAACGATACGCATGCTCCACTGCGCGCCGGTTTCCATGAGTGGCTGCGCATGGCCAAACACATGCAACACCTCAAGGCGCTGCGTGAAATCGCATTTGACTATGGGGTGGGCGAGCACCCTGACCTTGCCTCGATGGCAAGGGAACTGAGTCGTACGGTTTACCAGAATAAGCAGGCCCTGATCGGCGACCTGGCCGATTTGCGCGAGCGCAACCGCGGCTTTGAACGCTGGCTGGTGGCGCAGCGCAACAAGCCCGATATCAGCGTGCTCGTGATGGCATGGCCCGCCAACTACGCCACCCCGATCCACGATCACGATGGCCTGTGGGGCCTGGAGATGGCCCTGCATGGGGCACTCGAAGTGGAATCCTGGGACCGTGACCAGGACGGGAAGAACCTGCGATTGACCGGCCGCGACTGGCTAGGCCCCGGCGATGTCACCTGGTTCGACGCTGACGACCGCCACGTCCACCGTTGCCGCAACCTCTCCCGGCACGAC
>NZ_JBFTRY010000183.1:0-6563 GCF_056399745.1 Dyella sp. 01N36 | reverse complement strand
ACATCGAACTGGCCTCGCCGACCGCGCACATCTGGTTCCTCAAGTCGCTGCCCTCGCGCATCGGCCTGATGCTGGACATGACCCTGCGCGACATCGAGCGCATCCTGTACTTCGAAGCCTTCGTGGTGATCGATCCAGGTTTGACCGCGCTTGAGCGCGGCCAGCTGCTCAGCGAAGACCAGTACCTGGAAGCCGTCGAAGAGCACGGCGACGAGTTCGACGCCCGCATGGGTGCCGAGGCCGTCTATGAGCTGCTCAAGTCGCTCGACCTGCCGGGCGAAGTGATTCGCCTCAAGGAAGAGATCGGCTCGACCAATTCCGAGACCAAGCTGAAGCGCCTCACCAAGCGCGTCAAGCTGATCGAAGCCTTCCTCGAATCCGGCAACAAGCCGGAGTGGATGGTGCTGACCGTGCTGCCCGTGCTGCCGCCGGACCTGCGTCCGCTGGTGCCGCTCGATGGCGGCCGTTTCGCCACGTCCGATCTGAACGATCTGTACCGTCGCGTCATCAACCGCAACAACCGCCTGCGTCGCCTGCTCGAACTCAATGCGCCCGACATCATCGTGCGCAACGAAAAGCGCATGCTGCAGGAATCGGTCGATGCGCTGCTCGACAACGGCCGTCGCGGTCGTGCCATCACCGGCACGAACAAGCGCGCGCTGAAGTCGCTGGCCGACATGATCAAGGGCAAGCAGGGCCGCTTCCGCCAGAACTTGCTTGGCAAGCGCGTGGACTACTCCGGTCGTTCGGTGATCGTGGTCGGTCCGACCCTGCGCCTGCACCAGTGCGGTCTGCCCAAGAAGATGGCGCTTGAGCTGTTCAAGCCCTTCATCTTCGCCAAGCTGCAGGCTCGCGGTGAGGCCACCACCATCAAGGCCGCCAAGAAGCTCGTCGAGCGCGAAGAAGGGCAGGTGTGGGACATCCTCGAAGAGGTGATCCGCGAGCATCCSGTSATGCTSAACCGYGCACCGACGCTGCAYCGYCTGGGYATCCAGGCATTCGAGCCGAAGCTGATCGAAGGCAAGGCCATCCAGCTGCATCCGCTCGTSTGTRCGGCGTTCAACGCCGACTTCGACGGTGACCAGATGGCTRTGCACGTSCCGCTGTCGATCGAGGCGCAGCTCGAAGCGCGCGCCCTGATGATGGCGACCAACAACATCCTGTCGCCCGCCAACGGCGAGCCGATCATCGTGCCGACCCAGGACGTGGTCCTTGGCCTGTACTACATGACCCGCGAGCTGGTGAACGCGAAGGGCAACGGCATGGTGTTCTCGGGCATCGGCGAAGTTCGCCGCGCCTACGACAACCGTGCGGTTGAACTGCATGCCAAGGTCAAGGTGCGCATCAAGCAGGTGCACATCGATGAAGAAGGCGGCCGCACCGAGCAGACCTCGATCGTGGATACGACCGTGGGTCGCGCGCTGCTGCTCGAAATCATGCCGGAAGGCCTGCCGTTCGCGCTGGCCAACACCGAACTGACCAAGAAGAACATCTCGCGCCTGATCAACCAGTGCTATCGCCGCCTGGGTCTGAAGGACACGGTGATCTTCGGCGACCAGCTGATGTACACCGGCTTCCGCTTCGCCACGCGTGCGGGCATCTCGATCGGCATCGATGACATGATCATCCCCGACGAGAAGAAGCCGATCCTGGAAGAAGCCGAGAAGGAAGTGGTCGAGATCCAGGAGCAGTACCAGTCTGGTCTCGTCACCGCCGGCGAGCGCTACAACAAGGTCGTCGACATCTGGTCGCGTACCAACGAACTGGTCGCCAAGGCCATGATCGACGGTATCGGTACCGAGAAGGTCACCGATGCCGAAGGCAAGACGGTCAACCAGAAGTCGATGAACTCGCTGTACATCATGGCTGACTCCGGCGCCCGTGGTTCGGTCGCGCAGATTCGTCAGCTGGCCGGTATGCGCGGCCTGATGGCTCGTCCGGACGGCTCGATCATCGAGACGCCCATCAAGGCGAACTTCCGCGAAGGCCTGAACGTGCTGCAGTACTTCAACTCCACCCACGGTGCCCGTAAGGGCCTGGCGGATACGGCGTTGAAGACGGCTAACTCCGGTTACCTGACCCGTCGTCTCGTCGACGTGGCGCAGGACGTGGTCATCACCTTCGATGACTGCGGCACCGACAATGGCGTGACCATGCAGCCGATCGTGGAAGGCGGCGACGTGGTCGAGCCGTTGCGCGACCGCGTGCTTGGTCGTGTGGCGCTGGAAGACGTCTACGGCCCGGGCGAAGACAACGAACCGCTGGTCACCCGCGACACCCTGCTGGATGAAGCCCTGGTCGAGAAGCTCGACAAGGCCGGCGTGCAGTCGGTCAAGGTGCGCTCGCCCATCACCTGCGCCGCCGATCATGGCGTGTGCGCCCTGTGCTACGGCCGCGACCTGGCCCGTGGTCACCTGGTGAACATGGGTGAGGCCGTGGGTGTGGTGGCTGCGCAGTCGATCGGTGAGCCGGGTACCCAGCTGACCATGCGTACCTTCCATATCGGTGGTGCGGCTTCCCGTGCTGCTGCCGTGGACAACGTGACGGTGAAGACCACCGGCACGCTGAAGTTCAACAACCTCAAGACCGTGCACCACAACCAGGGTCACCTGGTGGCAGTGTCGCGTTCGGGCGAAGTGAGCGTCATCGACGCCAACGGCCGCGAGCGCGAGCGCTACAAGGTGCCTTACGGCGCCACCATCGCAGTCAAGGACGGCGACCCGGTCAAGGCTGGCCAGGCCGTGGCCAACTGGGATCCGCATACCCATCCGATCGTGTCGGAAGTGGCAGGTACGGTGCGCTTCATCGACTTCATCGATGGCATCACCGTGCAGAGCCAGACCGACGAACTGACCGGCCTGGAGTCGGCGGTGGTGACCGATCCGAAGCGCCGTGGTACGGCCGCCAAGGATCTGCGCCCGATCGTGCGTCTGGAAGACGCCAAGGGTCGCGAGCTCAAGCTGCCGGGCACCGACGTGCCGGCGCAGTACATGCTCCCGGCCGGCGCCATCGTGTCGATCCAGAACGGTGCGCAGGTGGGCGTGGGTGACGTGGTGGCACGTATCCCGCAGGAAACCTCCAAGACCCGCGATATCACGGGTGGTCTGCCGCGCGTGGCCGACTTGTTCGAAGCACGCAAGCCCAAGGAGCCGGCAATCCTCGCCGAGCGCTCGGGCGTGATCAGCTTCGGCAAGGACACCAAGGGCAAGCAGCGCCTGATCATCAAGGACGTGGATGGCAACGAGCACGAGGAGCTGATTCCCAAGTGGCGCCAGGTCATCGTGTTCGAAGGCGAGCACGTGGAGAAGGGCGAAACCATCGTGGACGGCGAGCCCAGCCCGCATGACATCCTGCGCTTGCTGGGTGTCGAGCCGCTGGCCGCTTACCTGGTCAAGGAAATCCAGGACGTSTACCGTCTGCAGGGCGTGAAGATCAACGACAAGCACATCGAAGYGATCRTKCGCCAGATGCTGCGCAAGGTTGAGATCACCGATCCGGGCGAGAGCCACTACCTGCGCGGTGAGCAAGTCGAGCGTGTTCGCATCAACGGCGAAAACGACCGTGCTGTCCACCGTGGTGAGCGTCCGGCTGAATTCCAGTCGGTGCTGCTGGGTATCACCAAGGCGTCGTTGGCCACGGAATCCTTCATCTCGGCGGCGTCCTTCCAGGAAACCACCCGAGTGTTGACGGAAGCTGCGGTCCGCGGCACGCGCGATACCTTGCGTGGCCTGAAGGAAAATGTTATTGTCGGCCGTCTTATTCCGGCTGGTACGGGTCTGGCGTATCACGCAGCGCGTCATCGCCAGGGCGGTCTTACCGCCTCGGAGCTCGAAACTCTTTCCGGCTCCGCTTCATCGGCTTCCTTCGCAGAAGCCACCACCGGTAGCGACATTGGTGTGGAGTAAGCCCTTACCGGGCTTTACTCGCTGACATACGAAAAGAGGCGCAAGGAGTGCGCCTCGTGTTCGGGCCATGGCCGGCAGGGCGTCAGCTTGTCTGTGACAGGCTGCCCATGTTAAATTCCCGCTTCTTGGCAGACCGAGCCGGTTCGGTCTGCCTTTATGTTTCTCAGGAACAGCTTCAATGACGACAGTCAACCAGTTGGTTCGCAAATCCCGCAGCCCGAAGACCTACAAGAGTGCTTCGCCGGCTTTGCAGAACAGCCCGCAGCGCCGCGGCGTCTGCACGCGTGTTTATACCACCACCCCTAAGAAGCCGAACTCGGCGCTGCGTAAGGTTGCCAAGGTGCGCCTGACCAACGGCTACGAAGTCATCAGCTACATCGGTGGCGAAGGCCACAACCTGCAGGAGCACTCCGTGGTCCTGATCCGCGGCGGTCGCGTCAAGGATCTGCCGGGTGTGCGTTACCACACGGTGCGCGGCAGTCTCGACTGCGCCGGTGTCACCAAGCGCCGCCAGTCGCGCTCCAAGTACGGCGCCAAGCGCCCGAAGAAGTAAAGGACTTCCAACATGTCGCGTAAAGGTTCACATCCCGCCCGTCTGATCCTGCCGGATCCCAAGCACGGCAGCCAGCTGATCGCTCGCTTCATCAACATGGTGATGAAGAGCGGCAAGAAGTCGGTCGCAGAAAGCATCGTCTACGGCGCGCTTGCCCACCTCGGCGAAAAGAACGCCGAGCCGGTGCAGCTGGTCGAAAAGGCGCTCAACAACATCGCTCCGGCGGTTGAGGTGAAGTCCCGTCGTGTCGGCGGCGCCACCTACCAGGTGCCGGTCGAASTGCGTCCGGGCCGCCGTATGGCGCTCGCCATGCGCTGGGYCATCGACTCCGCCCGCAAGCGCGGCGAGACCTCGATGCCGCGCAAGCTGGCCGCCGAGTTGCTCGAAGCTTCGGAAAATCGCGGTGGCGCGATCAAGAAGCGCGAAGAGACGCATCGTATGGCAGAGGCCAACAAGGCCTTCTCGCATTACCGCTGGTAAGCAGTACAGCTAGAACTTTCAGAGGTTAAGACCGTGGCACGCACCACTCCTATCGAGCGCTACCGCAACTTCGGCATCATGGCTCACATCGATGCCGGCAAGACCACCACCACSGAGCGSATCCTGTTCTACACCGGYGTSARYCACAAGATYGGCGARGTGCAYGAYGGYGCMGCMACGATGGACTGGATGGAGCAGGARCAGGAGCGYGGCATCACCATTACGTCGGCGGCAACGACGGCGTTCTGGAAGGGCATGGATCGTTCCTTGCCCGAGCACCGCTTCAACATCATCGACACCCCGGGACACGTGGACTTCACCATCGAAGTGGAGCGTTCGCTGCGCGTGCTCGACGGCGCGGTGTTCGTGCTGTGCGCGGTGGGTGGTGTGCAGCCGCAGTCTGAAACCGTCTGGCGTCAGGCCAACAAGTACAAGGTGCCGCGCCTCGCGTTCGTCAACAAGATGGACCGCACTGGCGCGAACTTCTACAAGGTGGTCGACCAGCTGAAGGCTCGCCTGGGTGCCAACCCGGTCCCGATGCAGGTGCCGATCGGCGCCGAGGACAACTTCGAGGGCGTGGTCGACCTGCTCAAGATGAAGTCCATCATCTGGGACATGGAATCCCAGGGCATGAAGTTCGAGTACGCCGACATCCCGGCCAACCTCGCGGACAAGGCTGCCGAAGCCCGTTCGTACATGGTCGAGTCGGCTGCCGAAGCGTCCGAAGAGCTGATGAACAAATACCTGGAAGGCGGCGACCTGACCGAGGAAGAGATCATCGGCGGTCTGCGTGCGCGCACGCTGTCCAGCGAGATCATTCCGGTCTTCTGCGGTACCGCCTTCAAGAACAAGGGCGTGCAGGCGATGCTCGACGCGGTGGTCAACCTGCTGCCGTCGCCGATCGATCGTCCGCCGGTCGCTGGTCTGGACGAAGACGAGAACGAAGCTACGCGCAAGGCCGACGACGCCGCGCCGTTCTCCGCGCTCGCGTTCAAGATCATGACCGACCCGTTCGTGGGTTCGCTCACGTTCTTCCGCGTCTACTCGGGCACGCTCAACGCGGGCGACCAGGTGTACAACCCGGTCAAGTCCAAGAAGGAGCGTATCGGCCGCATCCTGCAGATGCACGCCAACGAGCGTCAGGAGCTGAAGGAAGTCCGCGCTGGCGATATCGCCGCAGCGGTCGGCCTGAAGGACGTGACGACCGGTGACACGCTGTGCTCGCAGGATCACATCATCACTCTGGAGCGCATGACGTTCCCGGAGCCGGTGATTTCGATGGCGGTGGAGCCCAAGACCAAGTCGGACCAGGAAAAGATGGGTATCGCCCTCGGCCGTCTGGCTGYGGAAGATCCGTCGTTCCGCGTTCGTACGGACGAAGAGTCGGGTCAGACCATCATCTCGGGCATGGGCGAGCTTCACCTGGACATCCTGGTGGACCGCATGCGCCGCGAGTTCAACGTCGAGGCGAACGTCGGCAAGCCGCAGGTGGCCTACCGCGAGACGATTCGTTCGTCGGACGTCAAGTCGGATTACAAGCACGCCAAGCAGTCCGGTGGTAAGGGTCAGTACGGTCACGTGGTGATCGAGCTGTCGCCGATGACCGAAGAAGACCGCAAGAGCAC
>NZ_JBFTRY010000182.1:0-6573 GCF_056399745.1 Dyella sp. 01N36 | reverse complement strand
TTCCTGGGGTCCATGGCGCCGGGTCACACGGCATCCGCCGGATGCCGTTTCACAAGCCTGACGAACCGTCAGGACAAAGTCCAGAACGCCACCGCATGGAACGGCTGTCCTCATGCTCCGCCGGGTTGCCTTTCACCAGCCTTTTAAGCGGGAAATCGTGGGCAGGGCGGGGCGGGAGTCGTATCCTATGGCCTTGTGACTCGTGGAACTGTCGCGTGCGGTACCTCAATCAGCTCGAGCCGGACGCACTGGTCGCCCGGTTCGCCGAACATCCCCCCATCGATTTCAGCGTGATGCAGGTCGCGGACACGCCGGCCTTCGTGGCGCCGTTCGACCTGCTCACCACCGCCGATGACGAGGCCCGCGCCAAGGTGACTGGCGCGCCCGGCTATCGCTGGTGGGGGCGTCTGCTGCGCTGGCGCACGGCCTTCGTGGGAACCACGGTGTCGGAATATGCGCTGTTTCCGCGCTATGCCCAGCCCGATGCACTGGCCAAGGCCTTGCGCGACCAGCTGGGTCGGCGCCAGCGCCTGATGATCGTGAAGGACATACCGCAGGCCTCGCCCTTGTTCGACGCCGCCACGGGCGACTGGTGCAAGCGTTTCGCCGATGCCTGCGACGCCGCCGGTTTCATCCTGCTGGAAGGGCAGGCGCTCGCTTATGTGACCATCGATTTCCAGGGCGAGGACGATTACCTCGCCCGCTTGTCGTCGAGTCGACGCAAGGACATCCGCCGCAAACTGCGCAAGCGCGATGAAGTGGCGGTGGCTTCGCTGCCATGCGGGGATGCGGCGTTCATCGATGACACGGTGATCGACGCCTATTACGCGCTTTACGAAAACGTCTACGCGCAGAGTGAAGTCCATTTCGACAAGCTCAGCCGCGAGTTTTTCGCCGCCGTGTTGCGCGATGCCACCAATGGCGGCGTGGTGTTTGTCTATCGCCACCAGGACGAGATGATCGGCTGGAATCTGTGCTTTGTGGTGGAGGGCAAGCTGATCGACAAGTACGTGGGTTTTGCCTATCCGCAGGCGCGGGAGCAGAACCTGTATTTCACCAGCTGGTTCCACAATCTCGCTTACGCTCGCGAACACCATCTCACCCACTATGTGGCAGGCTGGACCGATCCGCAGATCAAGGCCTATCTGGGTGCACAATTCACCCTGACGCGGCACGCGATCTATCTGCGCAATCCGCTGCTGCGGCTGGCCGCGCGCCGCTTAGGCAAATTCTTCGAGAGCGATAGCCAATGGGCAGCGCATGAACCGGCGTGAACCACTGATCCTGGACTTCGACAGTTCGGTCGGGCAGATCCCGGGCGCGACTACGCTGGCGCTCACCGACTGGCAGGAAGCGATCCGCTTTGGCTGCACGCTGCGCACGTTTCACCGGCTGCGCGACTATCTCGACACGCGTCTGCCGGAAAACTACGGCACCGTGTTGATGGGCTCGGGCGACTATCACCATCTCACCTGGCCGCTGGTGCAGCGTCAGCGCGCCCGCGGTCCGTTCCAGCTGGTGGTGTTCGACAACCATCCGGACAATATGCGTTTCCCCTGGGGCATCCATTGCGGATCGTGGGTGCGTCGGGTGGCCATGCTGCCGTTCGTCACGCACGTGCACGTGGTGGGGATTACCTCCGGCGACATCGGTGCCAGGCACGCTTGGGAAAACTATTTGCGTCCGCTGCAGGCCGGCAAGCTCAGTTATTGGTGCATGGACGTGAACGTGGACTGGGCGGCGAAGCTTGGGCTCAGCGATGCCTTCCATCGCTTCGATGATCCCGACGCGCTGACCTGCGCGTTCGTGCAGCAATTGAAGCAGGCACCGCAGCCCACGTATCTGTCCATCGACAAGGATGCGTTCAGCGTCGATACGGCGCGCACCAACTGGGACCAGGGCCTGCTGGAAGAATCGCACGCCATGGCGATCATCGAAGCGCTGCGTGGACGCATCGTGGCCAGCGACATCAACGGCGAAGTCTCGGCTTATCAGTACCGCACGTGGTGGAAGCGCTTGTTGAGCGGCTTGGATGGCCAGGAGCCGGTGCCGCAGGCCGAGCTGGATGCCTGGCAGGCGCAGCAGCGGGCGTTCAATGCGCGACTGTTGGCAGCCATCGCCGAAAGCAGCGTGTAAAGCATTGGATTGAAGATCGGCGCCGCATTCACGCCGGCACGGCGTTGAACGGGCAAGGATGCCGCAGGCGTATCGAGAGCCGGCTCGTTCCGGCAACGTTCGAGGCGATGCCATCGTATGACCGAGCATTTTCCCGCCAGTCGTCGCGCGTTGATCTTTCTTGGCGTCACCTTCGCCATCACCTGGTTGGCCTGGGGCGCACTGGTCGCGCTGGCGCAGGCGCAGGCCACCAGCTATGGCACATGGCCCTTCATGACCTTGTATGTGCTGGGCGGCTTGGGCCCGACCATCGCCGCCTATGTCGCCGTGTGGTGCACGCGCCACGAGTCGCCGCTGCGCGAGTTCAATCAGCGGGTTTTGCGTTGGCGGGTGCGGCCCGTGTGGTATCTGGTGGCGCTGGGTTTGCCGGTCGCGCTGGGCTTGTTCGCGATCGGCGTCGCCGTGGCCTTGAAGCCCGCGCTGGCGTCGCTCGTCAGCATTCGATCGTGGTATCTGTTTCCGCTCTACCTGCTGATGACCATCATCGGCGGCGGCCTGGAGGAGCTCGGCTGGCGGGGCATCACGCAGGAGGAGTGGGCACGGACCATCGGTGCCGCTCGTGCGGCCCTGCTGATCGGGCCGATCTGGGCGGTCTGGCATCTGCCACTGTTTTTCCTGCCGGGCGTGGCGCAATACCACGCGGGCTTCGCGCTGTTCCTGGTGGGAGTGATGGGCAATGCGCTGCTGTTCGGCTGGCTATACACCCGCACGCGCAGCATTTTGTTGTGCGTGTTGATGCACGCCGCGTCCAATGCGGCGGTGATGATGGGGGTGAGCATTCCTTCCGGCATGGGCATGTCGGTGGTTGGTCCGTGCCTGAGCCTTGGTGTGGGTGCGCTGTTGTTTCTGTCCACGGGACAGCGATTGGAAAGTCATGAACGACCGACGCGTTGAACGTGGTGTTCAGGCCGTCGCGCGTTCCAGCTCGACGCAAATGGCTTCAAACGTCGCGTCATCCAGCCAGGGGCTGTTGGTGATGGTGAGCGAGCGCGCGGCAAAGGCACGCGCATTGGGCAGCTCGGCATCGGCGACGATGTCGCGCAGGTAGCCGTAGTCGGGCAGGGCGTGGATAAAAAGCCGGCTGACGCCGAGGCCGGCCGTCCACAGCGTCTTCAGCGCCGCATCGCGCCTGGCC
Source organism: Dyella sp. 01N36 (assembly GCF_056399745.1). Lineage (NCBI taxonomy): Bacteria > Pseudomonadati > Pseudomonadota > Gammaproteobacteria > Lysobacterales > Rhodanobacteraceae > Dyella > Dyella sp. 01N36. The sequence continues at coordinate 3,263 of NZ_JBFTRY010000182.1, read as the reverse complement.
TGGTCGGGCAGGGTGAGCAGCAGGAAGGGCCACACGCCTTGCTGGCCCTGCGCATCGTCGAACACGGTAATGCCGGGTATGCGCCGCAGACGTTCCACCCGACGCAAGGCCTGTATGCGCGTGGCATCGAGAAAGGCCGGAAGTCGGGGCAGCGCACGCGCACCCACCGACTGCCGCCAGTCGCTCACGGTGTGCATCGGAATATCGGGGCCAAAATCGTCGCCGACCGCGGCCACCGGGTCGTTGGCCGCCAATGCTTTTCGCAATGGACGTCCATACGCCCAAGCCAACAGCGACGGGCGATAGGCCAGCGCGTAGCCGGTCAGTTCGAGCGCACGCTGCCAGTCCATTTTTGTGTCGGCGCGAATATTGGCCTGGTGGCTGGCAGCAAACGCCGCGCGCAAGACAGGATCGCGCGTCAACAGCAGGCCACCTTCGAACAGGGTGAGACCCTTGCCGACGGCGAGACTGAAGAAGCCGGCATCGCCCAGCAGGCCGACGCTGAGGCCGTTCTGCTTCGCGCCCAGCGCTTGCGCGGCGTCTTCCAGTACGTAGGCGCCCACGCGATGGGCTACGTCGAGCGCCGCATTGACGTCGGCTACGCGACCGGCCAGATGCGTCGGCACGATGGCCAGCGTCTTGGCGCTGCCCAATGCGCAAAGCTGGGCGACATCCATATCGAAGTGATTCGGCGCGAGGTCGCACAGGCGCAGCTTGAGGCCTGCACGATGAATGGCCAGCGCCACCAGCGGACACGTCCACGCGGGGACGATCACTTCGTCGCGCTGCGGACTCAGGCCATGCATGGCCTTGAGCGCCACCACCATGGCCGCCGTGCCCGAGCATTCGAGCTGCAGCTGTTCGACGCCCAGCCATGCAGCGACCTGGTCCGCGAACGGCGCACGGCCCGGCCACAGATCGCTCAGCTGTAGCGGCAGGCCGGCGGTGGGCGGTAGCTCGCGGGACATGGGGGATGTCTGGTCAGTCGCCGGCCACGATGCCGAGCGCGCCCTTCGCTTCGGTCGGCGCATCGCCTTCCGGATGCGCGCCACTTTCCGCGAACGCCAGGCAGATGATGCCGGCCACGATGGCGACGGCGCCGATGATGCGAGAGGCGGTCAGCGGCTCATGGAACAGCCACACGGAGAACAGCATCACGCTCACCACTTCCAGGTGCGTGACGGCGAACGCAGGGCCGATCGGCGCGTGCTTGAGCAGGGTCATCCAGGTGAAGAAGTTGCCGACGTAGCCGATCACCGCGACATAGATCCACGGATGGCCAAACACACGCACGATCCACGCCCAGTTCGCCTCGGGCGGAAACGCATGGTCGCCGGCGTATTTGAAACTCAGCTGCACCAGCGTGTCGAACAACACCAGGATGGTGAAGCCGATGGCGTAGAAACGGGCTAGCTTCATCGACATTTCTCAGCCTCCGGCCATGCCGACGATGGCTACGCCCGCGGTCACCAGCAGCATGCCGGTCACGCGTAGAGGCGTCAGCTTTTCTTTGAACAGGATCCGGCCGGCGATCATCACCACCACGATGTTGATCGAACCCAGCAGCACGCCTTCGGACAAATCGACCAGCGACAGGAAGGCGATCCAGACCAGGAATTCGGCCACGTAGGAGAGCACGCCGATCCAGATCCACGGACGCGCCGCCATGTACTTCCAACGCGCAACGCCATCACCGGCTCGCGGATCGCCGGCCGCTGCCTTGAAGGACAGCTGGCCGACGGTATCGAGCGTGACATTGAGCAGCCACAACGCGACAACCAGGGGACTCATGGCGAGTCCTCAGGCCGCAGCGCGCGCGACGGGTTCGTAGGTGGCGGCGATCTGGCGGAAGAACTCCGCCGAGCGGTCGGTCAGCAGGCGACGTTCCCGGTCCACCGTGATCATGTGGTAGCTGTCCTTGAGCCACAGCGTCTCCACCGGGCCGGACACGCCGCGCTGCACGAGATAGGCGTTCTCGATGCTGGCGATGTCGTCTTCGGTGGCGTGGGCRATCAGGCAGGGCGCCGCCACCTTGGGCAGGTCGCGCTTTACCACCGCAGCCATGTTGTACATCTCGCCCAGCGACGGCCACGGGTTGCCGGGCAGGCCGGCGGCGGCACTGTCGCCGCTCAGCATGGCGCTGCTGATCTGCGCGCGCAGGCGCTCGTCGCGGATGCCGTACGGTTCACCCTCGTGCACCATGCGGTGCTTGCCGATGCCCAGGCGGTGCAGCAGGGGCAGCAGGAAGGAGAACTTGCCGATCCACGGAATCGCCCAGCCGTCATAGCGGAAGGTGGCGCCGTAGACGCCCACGCCCTTGACCCATTCCGGACGCTCGGCGGCCAGCTTGAGCGCCAGCACGGCGCCCATCGACAGGCCGGCCACGAACAGGTGATCCACCTCGTGGCGGAACTTGTCGGCGGCAGCTTCCACGCTGGCGTACCAGTCGCGCCAGCCGGTCTTCAGCAGGTCGTCGACGTCGCCGCAATGACCGGCCAGCTGCATGCCATACACCGTGTAACCGGCGCGATTGAGGCCCTTGCCGAGCAGGCGCATCTCGGTCGGGGTGCCGGTCAGGCCATGAATGAGCAGCACACCGCTGCGACCGCCTTCATAGCGGAACTCGACGTCTTGAATCACTGGGGAGCTCCGCAGCAGCCAATCGGGGAAGTCCGGGGCATGCGCCACGCGGAAAGATGACAGTAAATCATGGGGTCAGTCTGACCACCGACCCTTTCCAAGAACTTTCGACCCCGGTGGCCCCAGGCGGGGCCAGATGCGAGTCCAGGCAGGGCCTGCCGGCGCTCAGCGGCCGAAGTGGCCCTGGGTGCCGCCCACGGAGATGCTCATGCCGCCGGTCGGGTGTTCGCAGCTGCCGAAGGCCTGGCTGAGCGTGACGCCGCCGCCGGTGTAGTTGCCGCTGAAGTGGTTGCCGGCAACCACGCCCGTGGTGACCGAGCCATGCACCTGCGGCTGGTTGTAGGTGGCGTCGTCGCAGGTCACGGCCGGCGCAACGCCGACGGCCGCCTGGGTGTCGCCCATCGCGCCGCTGGTGTCGCCGTAATAGGTCCCCGGCGGATCCTTGGTGTAGCTGCCGTTCTGGTTGGCGGCCTGCGCGGTGGCGTTGCCGTTGGACTTGGCCGCCTGGCCCGTGCTGTTGGCCACCGTGGTGGCCGGCGGTGGCGGCGGTGCCGCGCTGGCGCTGGCGGCGGGAAGATTGGCCGGCAGCTTCAGGTTCAGCGACTGGTCGGCGCTCTGTGCCC
>NZ_JBFTRY010000181.1:0-6655 GCF_056399745.1 Dyella sp. 01N36 | reverse complement strand
ACTGCAAGGTGTACTGGTATTGCGCCTTCGATTGACGTCCGCCCACCTGGATCGGCGGCGGGTTCTGGATATAGGCGCGGATGCCGGGCACTTTGGCGAACTTGGCGCGCAGCTCCTGGATGATTTCGTTGATGCCCTGCTCACGCTCGCCGGCGGGCTTGAGCGTGAGCGACAGGGAACCGTTGTTGGTGGTCGTGCGCGCACCGCCGCTGCCGACCGACGACATATAGCTCTGGATGTTCGGATCGTCGCCCACGATCTTGGCCAGCTGCTGCTGGCGTTGCGCCATGCTGGCCACGGAGGTGTCGTCCGGACCTTCGACGTTGACGTTGAGCTGCCCCGAATCGCCGGCCGGGATGAAATCCTTGTCGACCACCACGAAAAGCACCGCCGTGGCGACCAGACTGGCCACGAACAGCCCCATGATGCTGCGCGGATGATGCACGGCCCAGGTCAGCGAACTCACGTAGCCACGGCGCACGCGCTCGAAACCCGCGTCGAACCACAGCACGATTTTCGCCTTCTTTTCGTGCTCGGCATGCTTGAGGAAGCGGCTGCACAGCATCGGCGTCAGCGTGATGGAGACGAAGCCGGAGATCAGGATCGCCACACTCAGCGTCACCGCGAACTCATGGAACAGGCGACCGACGATGCCGCCCATGAACATCACCGGCAGAAACACCGCCACCAGCGACAAGGTCATCGAGAAGATGGTGAAGCCGATTTCGCTGGCACCTTTGAGCGACGCCTCGTACGGATCCATGCCCTCTTCCACGTGACGCACGATGTTTTCGAGCATCACGATGGCATCGTCCACCACGAATCCGACTACCAGCGTCAGGGCGAGCAGCGAAAGATTGTCCAGGCTGTAGCCCAGCGCAAACATCGCGCCGAACGTACCGACGATGGAGACCGGCAGCGCCAAGGCAGGAATCAAGGTGGCGGATGCATTGCCAAGGAACAGATAGATCACCAGCACCACCAGCGCACCGGCGAGCAGCAGGGTGAACTGCACGTCGTTCACCGATTCGCGGATGGATACCGAACGGTCGTACAGCACGGCCAGCTTGATCGACGGCGGCAAGGTCGCTTCGAAGGTGGGCAGGACCGCGCGAATGCGATCGATGGTAGCCACCGTGTTCGAGCCCGGCTGGCGCTGGATCGCGAGCACGATGGCGCGCTCGCCGTTGTACCAGCTGGCGACCTGGTCGTTCTGCACACTGTCTTCGGCCTTGCCCAGGTCCGACAGCCGTACGGGTGCGCCATTGCGGTAGGCCACGATGATGCTGTTATACGCATTGGCCCGCTGCAACTGGCCGTCCGAACGGATTTGCAGCAGCTGGCGATTGCCGTTCAAGGAGCCCGTTGCCAGATTCACGTTGGCGGCGGCGATGGCGTTCTGCACCGTATCGATGCCGATGCCGCTGGCTGCCAGCTTCTGCGGATCCACGCTGACGCGCACCGCGTATTTCTGCGCGCCATATACGCTCACCTGCGCCACGCCGTCGATCATCGACAGGCGCTGCGCCAGCTGGGTCTCGGCGTAATCATCGACCACGGAAAGCGGCTGCGTGCGTGAGCGCAACGTGAGATAGAGAATTGGTGCGTCCGCCGGATTCACCTTGCGGAAAGTCGGCGGCGTGGGCATGTTGGTGGGTAGCTGGCGCTGTGCGGCGGAAATGGCCGCCTGCACGTCCTGCGCCGCGCCATCGATATTGCGATCGAGCTCGAAGGTAAGCGTGATCGAGGTGGCGCCCAAGGCACTGGTCGAGGTCATCGACTGGATGCCGGCAATCGTCGACAACTGATTTTCCAGCGGCGTCGCCACCGCCGTCGCCATCGTTTCCGGCGCCGCGCCCGGCAAGCTGGCGCTCACCGTGATGGTGGGGAAATCGACATTGGGCAATTCGTTGACCGGCAGCTTCGGGTAGGCGACAACGCCAAACACCAGCAACGCCACCATCAACAGCGTGGTCATCACCGGGCGTTGGATGCACAGGGCAGGCAGGTTCATGTGCCGCCTCAGCCCTTGTCAGTCACGACGTGCACATGGGCGCCGTCGACCAGCAGCAGCTGGCCGTCCGTCACCACGGTCTCGTTGCCGTCCAGGCCTTTCTCGATGACGATCTGCGCGCCCGTCGTGGGGCCCGCCGTGACCATGCGCTGCTGCACCGTGCCGTCTGCATTGGCCACAAACACGAAACTGCCCAGCGGCGAGTTCTGCAGAGCCACCACGGGCACCGTCACCACATTGCTCAGGCGCGTGGTAGGCAACGCCACTTCCACGAACTGCCCCGGCGTGAGCCGGTCGTCGTCGTTGGCGTAGCGCGCCTTGAGCTGGATGGTGCTGGTAGTGGCATCCACCGAGTTGTTGATGAAGTCCAACTCGGCAGCCATCGGCGCTGACTTGGTGCCGGGGATATTCACGGCCACGGGCACCTTGCCGCGCGTCATGCTGGCCTTGATGCCATCCAGGCCCGTCTCGGGCACGGAGAAAGTCACGTGGATCGGGCGTATCTGATTGAGCACGACGATCGAGGTGTCATTGGCAGTGAGCTGCGCGCCGGGATAGACCAGCGGTGCACCGGCGATGCTGTCGAACGGCGCCTGGATCTGCGTATAGCTCAGCTGCGTGCGCGCCAGTTCCACGGCCGCCTGGTCGGCCTTCACCGCGGCGGTATAGATGCTCTGGTTGGCCTTGTACGTGTCGTAGTCCATCTGCGAGACATAGCCCTTGCCTAGCAAGGGCTGGTAACGCTTGATGACGGTGTTGGCGTTGTCGAGCTGCGCCTGGTCCTTGGCGACATTGCCCAGCGCCTGATCGAGCTGCGCCTGCAGCAGGCTCGGATCGATGCGGATGATGGTGTCGCCCTGCTTCACCTGTCCGCCGGGCCTGAACAGCAAGGCCTGCAACTGGCCGCTGACGCGCGCCTGCACGTTCACCGTCGAAAAGGCTTCGGCGCGACCAATCACCTTCAAGGTGAGATCGAGATCGCCGCGATGCGCGCTGGCCACCTTCACCGGCACCGATGAGGGTGTGACAGGCGTCTTGGCGGCGGCACGCTCGCCGCCGCGGAACATCTGCGCGGCCACGATCGCGGCGACGATGATCGCTGCCAGCACTACGAGTTTCTTGCGGGACGAACCTTGCATGATGTCTCCGACCACCCACCGCTACCGGCGCGCCCGTCATGCGCCGGGGCGCCGCCACAAAAGGCTGCGCTGCCTGTCCAAAAAGGGGATTGCCGCACCGAAGCATGCCCTCTTTACATGGGCATCCCTCACTTCCCCGGTGCGTCGCACCAGGCATTGTGATGCAGCCAGCGTCCGTGACCCGCACGACCGACAGCACTTGGCAAATCGTCCGCCGTCAGGCAGACGACATGTTCATCGCAAAATAGTATGGCGGCAGCATGACGCACACCTGCCATAAGGCCTGGGCCGGGGCTTGCTGGGGCGTTGGATCAGACCTCGCCGTCGTCGGGGCTGGCCCCGTTGTCCAGCGCCTGCAGGTTTTCCTTGATGCGGTTGAGCACGCCCAGCGCCTGCTCCAGCTCAGGCACGCTGATACCCTGGGTGGCATCCTTGCGTACACCCTTGGCGATCAGCTCCATATCGGCGATGACGCCGCGCGCCTGGTCGGTGACATAGAGCCGCCATGCGCGGCGGTCCTTGGGATCAGGCCGGCGTTCGACGAAACCGGCGGCCTGCAGGCGATCGATCACCCGGCCCACCGCGATGGGCTCCATCTCCAAGGATTCAGCCAGCTCGGTCTGGCGCAGGCCTTCGCGGTGGTAGAGCATCTTGGTGGCCCGCCACTGGGCGCGGGTCAACCCGAATTTCACGGCTCGCCTGTCGAAGTGCTTGCGGAACAGCAAGGTGACATCGTTGAGCAAATAGCCAAACGAAATGTCTTCTGCCTTAGTCATGGCGATGGGTCATTCCCTGCGGGATGGTGTCGTAGCCCAAGCATACGTCGCAACTATTTACGAAGCCAAGGCCTATGAACATAGACATCATTGTCGGCGACATTACCGCACTGGACGTGGATGCCATCGTCAACGCCGCCAACAGCGCGCTGCTGGGCGGCGGCGGCGTGGATGGCGCCATCCACCGGGCGGCGGGCCCGAGGCTGATGGAGGCCTGCCAGGCCATACCCGAGCTCAGCCCCGGCGTGCGCTGTCCTACCGGCGAAGCGCGCATCACCGCCGGATTCGACCTCAAGGCACGCTACATCATCCATACCGTCGGCCCGATCTGGCTGGGCGGCCAGAGCGGCGAGCCTGAACAGTTGGCCAACTGCTATCGGCAAAGCCTGGTGCTGGCGACAGAATATGACCTCAATTCGATCGCCTTCCCCGCGATCAGCTGTGGGGTCTACGGCTATCCGCCGCATCGGGCCGCGCGGGTGGCCGTGCGCAGCCTGCTGGATGCGCCGCAGGGCGGTCCATCAGAGGTGCGGGTCTGCTGTTTCAGCGAGGACATGGCCGCCATCTGGCGCGAGGCGCTCAGCGACGCACATTGAACGGATAGAGCGGCGGCAGCGGCGAGGCGTTCGACGCTTGCGCCAGGGGCTGCCACGCAAATCCATTTTTGAACGCAGCAACGAGGCGCTCGTTCAGCCCGGCATCGTCCGCGCCGGCATAGCGTTTGCGCTGCAAGGCATCGATGGCTTCGCGTTGAGCTCCTGCAGACAAAGCCAGGGCGAGTTCACCGAGATTGCGTAGCGCAGGCCTTTCCACCTGGGCCCAGGCGAGCAAGGAGGCCGCCTGTCCTGCCGCATCCTTGCCACGGGCAGCAGCAAGAAAGGCCGCGCGCAGATGCGGTGCCGTGGCCTGGGTTTCCCGTGGCGGCGCATCCGCCGCCAGCCCGCCGCGTCGACGACGCCAGATCAGCCAGGCCAGCACCGTCAGTACCCACAAGCCGAGGCTGGCGAAGGCGATACTGCGCCACCAGGTGTGTTGGACGACGACGGTGGCCTGCGCCGGCGCGACTTCGACAGGTATGGCGTTGCTTTGCGGCGTGGGCGCTGCCGACGCCGCTGGCGCGCCTGCCGCCGCCAGCACGTTGAACGTCTGCGCCGGAATGCGCGCTGTTTCGGCGTGGTTCTCCACCACGTTCCACCAGGTGAGCGTGGTTTCCGGAATGCTCAGCTTGCCGACGCGATTGGGCACCACGGCGAAGCTCTGCTGACGACGCCCCACCAGCCACGGGCCTTCCACGCGCGTGCCATTCACCGGCTTGTCCGGATACACAGTGGCGCCGTCGAGCGAGGGCAGGCTGAGCGCAGGCAAGGCCTCGTACGGCAGGCCGACGGCCTGCACGTTCATCACCAGGTTCAATGGTTCGCCCACATGCAGATCGCCATGCGACGGGCCGCCATCCAGCGTGAGATTGAGCGAACGCGCAGGCAGCCATGCCGCCTGCGCCGCCCGCGTGGGGGCCGGCCGTACATCGATGTCCACCACCGGCGACGCCGCCGTGATCGGCGTGCCGTTGCCGAAGAAGGCGTCGGGGTTGGCCATGTTGACCGACTCGCCCTGGAAGGCCACGGCTGGAATCTGCAGATGGCCTTCGCGCTGTGGCGTGGCCGCGTAGCGGCGCTCGATCACGTTGTAGCGACGACCGCCCCGCTCCGCCTGGTAGGTGATTTCATCGCCGAGGCGACGGAAGTCGATGCCGGTTACTTGCGGGTCTTCCAGGGCCCCGCTGGTCAGATCGGTGGCGTAGAACAAGCGCACCGTATAGACGATCTGCTGGCCGACATACGCGCTGGCGGGATCGACCGTCGCCTCGACGAAGACGTCCTTGCGACCCGCCGCTGCTGCGCTGGCATCGGGCTGCACCACCTCCAAATCCACTGGTGCGGTGGTCCCGCCGGCAAAGGACAGCGCTGGAATGCGCAAGGTGCCCACACGCAGCGGACGCAATGCCACGCCCACCGTAACCTGCGCGGCGCGCTGGCCGTTGATGATGCTGATGCTGGTGTTGCTTGAAGAGCCAAGCACGGCGAAGTCCTCCGACAACGCGCTCAGGTCCGGTGTGGCCGCCATGGCGCCGCCACTGGCGCGCAGATTCAGCGTGACTGTCTCACCAAGCTCCACGCGATTGCGATCCAGCGTTGCCTGGACGTCCGCGGCGAACGACGCCAGCGGCCACAGGCACGCGAGGCAAAACAGCAAGATATGAAGATAGCGGGCCTTCACTGCGAGTCACCTTCAGACGGCGATGCGCCACCATGGCGCTGCCGGTATTCAAGTTCGAACTTGCGCCGTAACAGCGCGCCCGGATCGTCAGGCACGCGCTGCAGCGCCTGTCGCACATCGGCAGGCAGTTTCGATTGGGCGTCGTCTTTCTCGATGGCGCCAAGTTCGTGGGTGCCGTCGCGCGCCTTCTCGTTGGCTTGCTGCTTGCCCAGCGCCTCGTCCATCTGCTTTTGAAGCGCCTGTTGCGCCTGGGCCTGGCGTGCGCGCTCCTGCGCCTGTTGCTCGGGCGTCTGCGGCTGATTGACGCCTTCCTGGCCGGGCGACTTGTCCATCGTCTGGTTGCGCCCCTGCTCGCTCTGATCGTGGCTCTGGCCTTCCGATCCGCCGTGCGCATCCTGCGAGGACTTGCCTTGGCCCTGGTCCTGTTTGCTCTCGTCGCGCTGCTGGCC
>NZ_JBFTRY010000180.1:0-6770 GCF_056399745.1 Dyella sp. 01N36 | reverse complement strand
GCCGAGCTCAGCGACGTGAAGACGCTGACGTCGCGTTATGTGCTGGGCGCACTCGTGCTGGACCGTGCGCAGCTCTTTTACACCGCTGCCGCCGGCGGCCACAGCAATTTCGACGCGCTCACGGCGGCCCCCGCCAAAGCGGATGCAGACAAGAAGGCCGCACCCACCGATCTGCGCATTGCCTCGATGACGCTCGCCAACAGCGCCATCCATTACACGGATGCTGCCGGCAGCAAGATCGACCTGGGCAATCTGCGCGGCAATATGCAGGGCCTGAGTCTGCAGGCAGCCCCTGTGGCAAAGCTTGATGTGACGGCGCAGTTCTTCGGCGGCGACCTCGGTATGAAGGGCACGGTGGATCTGGCCAAGAACAAGCTGGTCGCTGCGCTGACGCTCAAGCAGGTCGACATGGCGCCGCTGCAGGCAGCCACCTATCAAGGTATCAATGCACGCCTGACCAAGGGCAAGCTCGATGCCACCGGTCAGCTGCAAGTGGATTGGGGCACACCGTTCAACGTCCACCTCGCCGATGCGCACGCCACGGTGACCGACTTTGCGATGGAGCCGCAGTTCAAGGGACATGGTTCGCCCGTGTCCTGGAACACGATGGAAGCGGAGATCACCCAGGTCGACCTGGTCACGCAACAGGCGCAGCTGGGAACCGTCAAAGCCACCGGCCTCAGCCTGGACGTGCAGCGCGACAGCAAGAAGTACATCAGCCTGGTCGATCTGTTCGCTGCCAAGGACGCGCCGAAGAAGCCCGTAGCCGCCAGCGGTCCGCCGTGGCACTGGAGCGTGGCTCACCTCACCTTCGACAATGCCGCGGTTGCGTTCACCGACATGGCGGCCGGCGACAAGCCGGTGAAGATCAAGATCGATTCGGTCAGCGGCTCGATGGACAACCTGAGCGACAAGCTCAACGAACCGCGCGATATGAAATTGTCGGGCACGGTGGCCAAGGGCAGCTTCACCGCCAACGGCAAGCTGCAACCGCTGCCTACGATGGCCGACCTGCAGATCGATACCAAGCGACTGGATATCACCAATTTCCAGCCGTATATCAGCGTGCCGTTGAACGTGGTCATTTCCAGCGCGCGCGTCACCAGCAACGGCAAGCTGCATTACGACGGGCGCAGTGCGGAACCGAAGTTCACCTATAAGGGCAATGCGGCGCTGGAACAGGTGCGCATCCAGGACAAACTTACCGGCGATGATTTCCTGCGCTGGCGCACGCTCAGTGGCTCGAACCTGGATGTCGCCTATGGCTCGGGCGCGCCGCGCATGCATGTGGCCGGACTGGTGCTCAGTTCGTTCTACGCGCGCGTGATCGTCAATCCCAACGGCACCTTGAACCTCTCCGAAGTGGTGGCCAATCCCGAGGTGGCACCGGTGTCCGTCACGCGTGCCGCCAACGAGCAGCCTTCCGGTGCAGCGGTGCCGCCCACCCCGGCACCAGCGGCAACGGCACCAGCGCCTGCCGCTGCGACCGCCGCTGCGCCGTCCAAGACCACCAAGGGCACCACCACTACGGCGGTCGTCCCTGCCACCAACGCACCGGCGACACCGGCTGCGGATGTGCGTATCGGTGGCATCACCCTGGTCAACGGCCAGCTCAACTACACCGACAACTTCATCAAGCCCAACTACACGGCCAACCTGACCAAGGTCACTGGCAAGATCGGCACGATTGCGACCACGCCTGGCGATCCGCCGGCGGAGCTGTCGGTGCAGGCGGCGCTCAACGACAACTCGCCGGTGGATATCGACGGCACCATCAATCCGCTGCAGCCGGTGGCCTTCCTCGACATCAAGGGCAAGGCCAACGAAGTCGAGCTGACCGGGCTCAGCGCCTATTCCACCAAGTACACCGGCTATCCCATCACGGCCGGCAAGCTGACGATGGACGTCCATTACACGCTGGACCAGCGCAAGCTCAACGCCGACAACCATATCTTCATCACCCAGCTGACTTTCGGCGATCGCGATGAAAGCCCGGGCATCAAGCACATGCCGGTCAAACTGGCCGTGGCCTTGCTCAAGGACACGCAGGGCAATATCGACGTGGACGTGCCGGTATCGGGTTCGCTCGACGATCCGCAGTTCAGCATGGGTGGCTTGATCTGGCGCGCCATCGGCAACCTGATCGCGAAGGCCGCCACCGCGCCGTTCCGCCTGCTCGGTGCAGCCTTCGGTGGCGGCAGCCATGAGGATCTGGGTTACGTGGAGTTCGATGCGGGCTCGGCCGTGCTCGACAAGAATGCGCAGGATCGCCTGGGCAAGGTCGTGGCCATGCTCAACCAGAAGAACACCTTGAACCTGGACATCATCGGCCGTATCGATCCGTCCAAGGATCAGGACGGCCTGCGCAAGGTGACCGTGGACAACATGGTTCGCCGCGCGAAGGCGCTCGACCAGGACGGCAAGAATGCCGATACGTCGGATGCCGCACTCGCCTCGGTCAACGTGACGCCCGACGAGTACGAAAAGTACCTCAAGCGCGCCTATAAGGACGATGACTTCAAGGGCAAGCCCAAGAACATCATCGGCCTGAAGAAATCGCTGGAACCGGACGAGATGCGCAGCCTGATGGAAACCAACATCTCCGTCGACGATGCCGCCATGCGCGACCTGGCGCAGCGTCGTGCCACCGCGGTGCAGGCGTGGCTGAAGGGCAAGATCGACGACAAGCGCGTTGCGATCAAGGATCCGAAGCTGGATACCAAAGACATTGACGACAAGGGCAAGACGACGCGGGTGGAGTTTGGGTTGCACCAGGGGTGAGGGGCTTCTTTGCTCCCTCTCCCCTGCGGGGAGAGGGCTGGGGTGAGGGGCCGGCCTAGCCTCATGCTTTGATGGATGCGAACTCGGGGCTCTGAAGAGCCACCCAGGCTAAAGAAGAAACGCTGTCGCGAGCACCCGCCCCTCACCCCAACCCTCTCCCCGCAGGGGAGAGGGAGCAAAAAGCTCGCCTTCCCAGTCCGCTCTTAAAGGCTCAAAATAGCCTTTTGCCCCAGCGGAACTATCCCCATGAGCTACCCCGGCCAGTCTCGCTACGCCAGCGAACTCGAATCGATCCGTGAGCAGGGCCTGTTCAAGGCCGAGCGCATCATCGTCTCGCCGCAGTCGGCGAAGATCCGCCTCGACAGCGGCAAGGAAGTGCTGAACTTCTGCGCCAACAACTACCTGGGACTCGCCGATCATCCCGAGGTGATCCAGGCAGCGAAGGACGCGCTCGACACGCATGGCTTCGGCATGGCGTCGGTGCGTTTCATCTGCGGCACGCAGGATCTGCACAAGGAACTGGAAAAGAAGATCTCGGAGTTCTTCGGCAAGGAGGACACGATTCTCTACGCCGCCTGCTTCGACGCGAACGGCGGTCTGTTTGAGCCGCTGTTGGGCGAAGAAGATGCCGTCATCTCCGACGCGCTCAATCACGCCTCCATCATCGATGGCATTCGTTTGTGCAAGGCCAAGCGCTTCCGCTACAGCAATTGCGACATGGCCGATCTGGAAAAGCAGCTGCAGGCTGCCGATGCTGCAGGCGCGCGTACCAAGCTGATCACGACCGACGGTGCATTCTCGATGGACGGCTTTATCGCGCCGCTGGATCAGATCACTGCGCTGGCCAAGAAGTACAACGCCCTGGTGCATATCGACGAATGCCATTGCACCGGCTTCCTCGGCGACACCGGCCGCGGCTCGGCCGAGGTCAACGGCGTGCTCGACAAGATCGACATCATCACCGGCACGCTGGGCAAGGCACTCGGTGGTGCGCTGGGCGGTTTCACCACCGGCCCGCGCGAAGTAATCGAGATGTTGCGCCAGCGCTCGCGCCCTTACCTGTTCTCCAACTCGCTGCCGCCGCACGTGGTGGCCGCCGGCACCAAGGTGTTCGAGATGCTGGCCGCTGCAGGCGATCTGCGTGACAAGGTCAAGGAGAACACCCGCTACTTCCGCGAAGCGATGACCAAGGCAGGCTTCGACATCAAGCCCGGCGTGCATCCCATCGTGCCGGTGATGATCTACGACGCCAAGAAAGCCCAGGCCATGGCGACCGAGCTGCTTGATGAAGGCATCTATGTCACGGGCTTCTTCTACCCCGTGGTGCCGCAGGGCCRGGCGCGSATCCGCACGCAGATGAGTGCSGCGCATACGCGTGAGCAGCTGGATCAGGCGATTGCGGCGTTTACGAAGGTGGGTAAGAAGCTGGGCGTGATTTAAAGCGGATTGGAGCTGCGCCTTTCCCGATGGGAGAGGCGCGGTCTCTGGCTTTCTGTAGGAGCGCACTTGTGCGCGACCGCCGACCACATCCCTTGCGTGAGAGGCTGGTCGCGCACAAGTGCGCTCCTACAAGGGAGAAACAGGTTATCCGGCGCCGCCTAGAGATCGCACTTCTTCTGCGGTCAGATGCCGCCACTGCCCCTTCGGCAATTCGCCAAGCGGCATCGAACCAATCGCCACGCGGATCAGCCTCAGCACATCGATCCCATGCGCTGCCAGCAATCGCCGGATATGGCGGTTGCGTCCCTCATCGAGCACGATTTCCAGCCACGCATTCTTTTCGCCATGTCGCAGCAAGATCGCGCGACGTGCAGCAAGGCGTTCGCCCTCTTCCACCACACCGGCGACCAACTGATCCAGTAGAGCCTGATCGGGAATATCGTTGACCTGCACGTGATAGGTCTTGTCGACGTGATGCCTCGGTTCGGTCAAGCGCGCCGCCCAGACGCTGTCGTTGGTCAGCAAGAGCAGGCCTTCGCTGGCCTTGTCCAGTCGCCCCACCGGTCCCAGCCATGGCAGGCCGGCATCCTTCAGCAAGTCATACACGGTGTCGCGACCGCGCTCATCGGCAGCACTGACGACTATCCCGCGAGGCTTGTTGATCGCGATATAGACGCGCGTACTGGCGGCAATGGGTTCGTTGTCCAACAAGATGCGTTGGCGCTCCGCATCGGCGGGACGCTCCGGATCGAGCACGACCTTGCCGTCGACGCTGACGCGTCCTTCGCGTATCGCCTTCTCTGCCTGGCTGCGCGAACACACGCCCAGCTTGCTGAGCACGCGCGCCAGACCATGGCGAGGCGCCGATGGTGTGGACGGGCGTGAAGCGGGACGAGGCGGACGCATGAGTGAAACTCGCAAAACAGATGACGACACCACGCATGGTAGGCGATACCTGCGTGTCCACAAAAGAAAAGCCCGGCTTGCGCCGGGCTTCTCCGTACAGCTTGTAACAGATCCTATTACTGCTGGACCTGCAGTTCGGTGCGACGGTTGCGAGCGCGACCGCTGTCCGTGTCGTTGGAGTCGATCGGGTCGTTCTTGCCGTGACCGATCGGGCCAACCAGACGATCAGCCGTGATGCCGTGGGCCGTCAGGTACTTGAACACGATCGCAGCGCGACGCTCCGACAGATCCTGGTTGTACTGGTCCTTGCCGACCGAGTCGGTGTAACCGGCAACCGTGACCTTGACCTGCGGGTAACGCTGCAGGGTGTCGACAGCCTGGTCGAGGATGGCAACCGAGTCGGTGGTCGGCTCAGCCAGCGCCTTCTTGATGTCCGTCTCGCCCTTCTTCGGGCGGTCGAACTTGAAGTTGACGCCGCGCAGGTCGATCACGACCTTCTGCGGGCAGCCGTCCGGACCAACGATCGTGCCTTCCGGCAGATCCGGGCACTTGTTGTCGCACAGGTTCACGCCGTTGCGGAACTGCTTGGAGCAGTCCGGAGCGGCCGGAGCCACCGGAGCGGCAGCCACGGGAGCAGCAGCCGGCTCGCCGAAGCGCGACACGATGCTGAAGCCCAGGAACCAGTCGCCGTAACCGTTCTTCTCCGGCTGGGACTTGTCATCCCAGTCGTAACGGTAACCACCTTCCACGCGGAAGTCGGTGCTGTCGGTGACCGTCTTGGAGAGGCCGACGCCCACTTCAGCAGCCGGCGACCAGGCGTGGTCAGCCGGGTTCATGTGGTAGCTGCCCATCACGCCCACGAGAGCGTACGGACGCCATGCGTTCCAGTCACCGTAGTAGAAGCGAGCAGCAACGCCGACGTTGTTGTTGGCCCAACGATCCGAACCGCCGTCGATGGTGCGCTTGGTGCGGTCGAAGAACACGTCGATCGAGGTGTTCGGCGCAATGAAGCGACCAAAGCCCAGACCGTAATAGACCTGGCGGCTGTTGGTGTTGCGATCGGTATCGTTGTAGTAGCCGCCCACGGTCGGGGCGATGTACCAACGGCCGTCGTAGCTCGACGTCGTCGACGTGGTGGTGCTGTCTTGCGCGTGAGCGGCACCTACGCCGCCCAGAGCCAGGGCAATCAGGAAATACAGGCCCTTACGATTCATCAGGTGTCTCCTCATATTATTGGTATTCGCGTCCGTTCCACCCCAGACGGAAAACGCGCGTCTCCTACTACGGGACGTTTCCTGTCCCGTGCTTTGCGTCCCGATCGGGGGAAATGTCACAAGACTTCAAGCGCGGCGGAGTGTAGCAAAATCGTTAAGAGCATCGCACGGCTCGCAAGACGCTGTTGGTGAGCCACTGTTCAGGCAAAGAACGCGTCGATGACGATGTTGTTGAACAACTGCGACAACCTGTCACTGCAAAACAACGCCTTACTTCGATAAGCCATATTGCAAAAAAGAAAAGCCCGGCTTTTGCCGGGCTTTTCCTACATCTAACGCAGTGGTTCGATTACTGCTGAACCTGCAACTCCGTACGACGATTGCGGGCGCGACCAGCATCCGTGTCGTTCGTGTCGATCGGATCGTTCT